>JBGPNR010000001.1:0-36456 GCA_041487635.1 Candidatus Udaeobacter sp.
GGAGCGAGTGGGAGGAGCGACATAGACGGTTGCGCCGCGAGGGTAGCGGCGAGAGAGTCAGGAGACGAACGAGTCAATCTCTGGTCGTTAATCAAGCATTCCCATGTCCCTGAAACTTTCTGAGAAGAAACTGGTAGTGCTCGGCGCCGGGAAACTTGGCGGTATACTGCTGCGCGCGTACCTGAAGCAAGGACTGTTCGACGTCAGCCGCACGACCGCGACAGTGAAACATGCGGAAAGAGCAGCCGCGCTTGCGAAAGAGTTGGGCATCGCCGTGATCAAGGACAATCGGGAAGCGGTTAAGGGCGCCGACATCATTCTGCTGACGGTAAAGCCCCAAACCGTGGCGGAGGTGTTGCAGGAGATCGCTACCGAAATTGGCCCGCAGACGCTGCTTGTTTCCGTTGCGGCTTCGGTGCCGACAGGTTTCGTCGAGCAGCAACTCGCTGCGGCCACTGGTGGCAAGCGCGACGAAGTGGCAGTGGTCCGAGCGATGCCAAACACCCCTGCCGCTGTCGGCTGCGGGATGACTGCAATTTGTGGCGGGACTCATGCGAGCCTCGAGCATCTCGAAATTGCTCGAAGCATGTTCGACGCCGTCGGCAGGACGATTGTGCTTGATGAAAAGCACATGGACGCGGTGACCGGTCTTTCCGCAAGCGGACCGGCGTTCGCATACATCATTCTCGAATCGCTTGCTGAAGGCGGCGTGAAAGTTGGTTTGCCGCGCGATGTAGCCACGCTTCTGGCGGCGCAGACCATGAAGGGTTCGGCGAGTGTTGTGTTGGAAACCGGCGACCATCCCGCGCTTCTAAAGGACGCTGTCACCACCCCGGCCGGCTGCACTATTGACGGCATCCTTGAACTCGAAGAAGGGAAACTGCGCGTCACTCTGATCAAGGCGGTTGTCAAAGCGACCAGCCGTGCTGGCGAATTGCTATTTGAAAAGTAGCTGGGTTGCCTGAAGGGAAAAATCGCGGTCTTCCATCGCACGCTCCGAGCACGGCAGGCAAAAACATACGCGAAACGGCTACGGCTTGAAATCCGTGCGGCATTGCTTAATGACGCAGTATGAGTCCGCTCTTGTATGTTTTAATCGGGGTGATCGGCGGCGGATTTGTCGTCGCGGTGATCGCTCTGGTTGCATGGCGTGGAACCAGCGGGAGCGTGCAAGTGGACCTGGTGAAGCGATTGGAAATGATCGATCGCGGATTGCGCGACGAATTCTCTCGCAACCGTGAGGAAGCGGGCGCGGCCGCGAAGAATCAGCGGGAAGAATTGAGCAAGTCTCTCGAAAATGTGCGGTCGGCTGTCGATCTCCGCCTCAAGCAATTGCAGGAGGACAACGCAAATCAAATCGACAAGATGCGCGCGACGGTCGATGAAAAATTGCAAGGCACGCTGGAGAAGCGCCTTGGCGAATCGTTCAAGCTGGTGAGCGAGCGGCTTGAGCAGGTCCATCAAGGCCTCGGCGCGATGCAGCAACTGGCGAGTGACGTTGGCGGGTTGCAACGCGTACTTACGAATGTAAAGACCCGCGGCGGCTGGAGCGAATGGCAGCTAGGCGTCCTTTTGGAGGAAATGCTGACACCGGAACAGTTCGCCAAAAACATGAAGACGCATGATGACAGCGACGAGCGCGTCGAGTTTGCGATCAAATTGCCCGGTGACGATAACGGCGCTCCGGTGTGGTTGCCGATTGACGCGAAGTTTCCGATGGAACATTACGAGCGCCTCGCTGCCGCGCAGGAAAAAGGCGACCCCTCAGCGGTGGAAGCAGCGATCAAGACGTTGGAGACCCAGTTGAAGCGGTGCGCGAAAGATATCTGCGAGAAATACATCAATCCGCCAAAGACGACTGATTTTGCGCTCTTGTTTCTACCAAGCGAAGGACTGTACGCGGAAGCGATTCGTCGCGTGGGCTTGGTGCAAAACGTACAGCGCGATTGCCGAGTTACCTTTGTCGGACCGACTACGCTGGCGGCGTTGCTCAATAGTTTGCAGATGGGTTTTCGCACCCTGGCGATTCAAAAGCGATCCAGCGAGGTTTGGAACCTGCTTGCAGCGGTGAAAACTGAATTTGGAAAATTCGGCGAGGCGTTGTCAGCGGTGAAGGAGAAAATCGACCAAGCCTCACGGAAAATAGAGGATGTCGATGTTCGCTCGCGCGCGATCACAAAAAAGTTGCGCGACGTCGAGGAGTTGCCATCGAATCCGCAGCCGTTGTTGAGAGATCTGTTGCCGAACGAGGACGATGAAGGCAGCTACGAATAACGGGAACGGCAGTTCGGTCGATGGGGTAATGCGACTCTCGAAATCAGCTACAAGCTATTTCGAACGTTTTTGGAGTGCGGCGACATGTCGCCGCTTTCAAAAGCGCGGACATGTCCGCGCAGTCCAAATTTACAATACCGCGTCCCATTTGGTCTGGTCTTTGAGCATGATTTCTCGCAGGAGACGAATGGGCGGCATGCCGTGGTTGAGCAACTCGTTATGGAACTTTTGTAATGAGAAGGTGTCGCCTTCTTGCGCCTTGTAATCGTCGCGCAGTTTCAGGATCTGCAATTTGCCAAGCGTATAATTGAGATAACCAGGATCGAAAGTGCCGCGCATGGCTTCGCTGCGCGCCGGTTTTTCCTCGTAGTAACAATTGTCCTGGAAAAATTTGGTGGCCTCATCGAGCGACATATTTTGCGTGTGCATTTTAATCGATACGCATAACCGGCAGAGACGAAGCAGCGCTTCGTCGGCCTGAGCCATGCGATATTTTGCCGCGCGTTTGACGTCCTCTTCGCTGGGGCTTGAGCTGGTCGGACCGCCGAATCCTTCATCGAGCATCATTTTCTCGCAGAAGTGAGCCCACCCTTCGATGAACGCGTAGCTGCCGAAGATCTTTTCCACCTTGGTGGCTGGCGATGCGTTCAGGTGCAGGAACTGCACATAATGGCCGGGATAAGCTTCATGAATCGAAACGACGTCGGAAGTGTAGTAGTTGAAGGCGGTGAGCCATTCTCGTTTTTGTTTCTCCGGCCAATCGTGCTCCGTCGGCGTGACGTAGTAATAGGCCTCGGTAGCCCGCTTCTCGAATGGACCCGGCGTATCCATCGATGCAAAGGACGTGGCGCGCAGATATTGCGGCGTCTCTTTGACCTTTGCGCGAACCTCTGAGGGGATGCTGACCAAATGACGGTTCAAAACGTACTTGCGAATTTTGTCCAGGTCTTTGCCAACATCGGAAATGAGTTTGTCCGGCGCCGGATGTTCGCTCTGGATTTGCTTGAATACTTCGATTGGCGACTTGTTCGGGTCGATTTTTTTTGCAGCGTCGGCAAACGCTTGCTGTTCCGCTTTTAATTGCGCCATTCCGATCTCGAGGACTTTTTGCGGCGAAAGATCGACCAGTTCGGTTTGGGCCAGGAAGCGGCCGAATTTCTCTTCGCCCAACGCAAAATCGAGCGAGGCTTTCGGCAGTTTCTCCCGCTCCAGCCACGCCGCGTAATCGTTGAGAGCATTAGCAGCCTTGCGATTGGCTTCTTGAAACGCCACTCGAAGCTGTTCGTCCTTCAGTCCGCCGACCGCGGCAATGAGATCTTTCTTCAAAAAATCGGCGGAACCTCTTGCTATCTGGATGGCAAGCTCTACAAACGGTTTGGGAAGCTGTTCATTGAGATTTGTTCTCGCAGCGATCAGGATGTTTGGGATTTGAGATTCGATTGCGACGAGGCTGCGAACACGATCGTCGAGCGGCGCAAAATTTCTTTTGATATAAACATTCACATCGGCGGCGCGCGCATAGACCATGGGATTTCGCTCGAAAATGGACATGTCCTGCATCTCAAAGAGATCCTTCTTCACCGCAGCCTGAAGAATCCGCAGGTCGATAGATTGGCGTGCACTCAGTTTGGACGGATCGAATTTGGCCAATCGATCATCGAAGCGTCGCAGCCGGGAAAGTTCGGCATCGAGGGCGAGCCGGCTGTAATCGCTGATTTTGCCGTCGTACTCGTGAAGACCCAGGGCAGTTCCCTCTAGCGGATGAGCCGCCAGATAGGTTTTGACGTATTCTTCAGCTACCGCTTCATACTCGGCGTCCTCCGCCTGCGCACCCAGGGTCGCGCTGGAAAAACACAGCGTCAGGAGGAAAATGAACAAGAGCAGTTTGCCTGACACACTCTCATTAACGCCGGGCTTCAGCCCGGTGTTACGGTACGAACAAGCCCCAAACCGGCTCAACGGTTTGGATGCGGTGAGAAAGCCGTCAAAACGGCTCGCGTTTGACTGAGCTTCGGCACCCGGCTGAAGCTGGGTGTTAATGAGATCAGGGAAAGGGTTGGTCATCCTTAAGAGTCTCAGCTAAGACAGCCCTCCTCCTTCGCCGTTGCCAAAAACTCCTCATGAGCGATGATGGAGTTTCTCGAATCTTGGGTTGAAGGTTGAAATATGAGGCGTGTGATGATCATCCCATTGCTGGTTTGTCTGCTGCTTAGCGCTTTCCCGGGCGCATTCGCGCAAGAAGCGCAGCCGGGAAAGAGCGAAGAGGATAACGGCTACGCGCAGATTTCCATTTTCGCAAAGGCTCTCGAATTGATTCGGCAGGATTATGTGGATGACAACAAGACGAGCTATCACGATCTCGTCACCGCCGCAATGAAGGGGATGCTTTCTTCGTTGGATCCACATAGCCAGTTCATGGACCCGAATGACTTTCGAGACATGCAGGACGATACGCGCAGCCGCTTCAATGGCCTTGGGATTGAGGTTTCGATGAAAAACGGCCTGCCTACGGTGATTACAGCGATGGAGGACACGCCTGCCGCCAAGGCAGGTATTCTGTCCGGCGATCAGATCTTGCGAATCAACGGTATTTCTACGGAAAAAATGGATCTTCAGGATGCGATCAATGTTTTGCGCGGCCCTGCGGGCGCAAAAGTGGCTCTTACGCTGCTGCGACCTGCAACCAAGGAGATCAAGGAATACGCGTTGCAGCGGGCAGAGATCAAAATCCAAAGTGTGAAGGGAGCAGGGTTGCTCGACGCGGAGCTGACGGGGCCATTCAAGATTGGTTATGTCCGGCTGATTCAGTTTAACGAGCCGACCGCCGATGAACTATCAAAGGCGCTGGACGATTTGCAGAAGCAAGGCATGCAAGCGCTCATTCTCGATCTTCGGAACAATCCGGGCGGTCTGTTGAATAGCGCGGTCGACGTATGTGCTCAATTCTTGCCGCCGAACACAAAGATTGTCTCAACGCAGGGACGTGTCGCTTCTCAGCAGCATGATTACTCGACTTCCGGCGCGAAAAAAGAGCGTCCGAACTTTCCGATGGTATTGCTCGTGAACGAAGGCAGCGCAAGCGGCGCGGAGATTGTTGCAGGGGCGCTCAAGGATTTGCGTCGCGCCGTGCTTGTCGGCGAAACTACTTTCGGGAAGGGCTCCGTACAAAATGTGATGCAGTTGCCAGACGGCTCGGCAGTGCGTTTGACGACTGCAAAATACTATACGCCGAGTAAGCAGGTTATTCAGGGAAACGGCGTTACTCCAAATATTCGGGTTGCTATGACTGCCGAGCAGGAGCGCTCTCTCTTTGCGATGCGCAATGCCGGAAATATCAAACCTGAGGACGAGAAAAATGTTATCAAGACGAAAGATCCGCAGATGTTGCGCGCAATCGACGCGCTGAAGGGCGTGATGATTTATGCGCAACAGAGCGCCCCGAAAGCGGAAGCGGTAAAGAAGTAGGCGCTTTCGCTCGTTTGTCATTCCGAGCGCAGTCGAGGAATCTCTTTTCATCAATGACGAATGACAAATGTCGAATGACGAAGTCCCAAACGCGCGCGCATCTGATCTTTTCATCATTCTCCGCTCGCGCTTCGTTCGTCATTCGGAATTCGTCATTTGAGGTTACGTCTCGACTTCGCTCGACATGACAGTATTAGCCCTCGAAACATCGTGCGATGAGACTGCCGTGGCGATCTTGCGCGGGCGCGACGATCGCTCCGGTCCGGAGTTGCTTGCCAGCGAAGTGGCATCGCAGATCGCCGAACACGAGAAATACTGTGGGATCGTGCCTGAGATTGCGTCGCGCAACCATCTGGTATACGCGCCGCGACTGCTCAATCGCACCGCAAAGGCGTCCAAGATCGATCTGTCAGACGTTGATGCATTTGCGGCGACCAGCGGACCCGGGCTGGCGAGTTCGCTCATGGTAGGCGCGTCGATCGCCAAGGGATTGGCGATCGGCTTTGGCAAGCCTTACATCGCAATCAACCATCTCGAAGGCCATTTGCTATCGCCATTTTTCAGTGGCGCAAATGGCGAGGCGGGAATCAGACCGAATGTTTCGCTTATTGTGAGCGGTGGACACACCATGCTGGTTCGAGTGCATGCGCTGTGTGATTATCAGGTGATCGGCCGCACGGTCGACGACGCCGCTGGCGAGGCGCTCGATAAAGTCGCCAAGATGCTTGGGCTGGCTTATCCCGGCGGCCCGGAAATTGAAAAGCTCGCCCGCGACGGTGATCCAAACCGTTTTGGTCTGCCGCGCAGCATGCTCGGCTCGGAGAATTTTAGCTTCAGCGGGTTAAAAACCGCGGTGCGATATTTGCTGCCGAAAATCGATGTCATTCCGAGCGAAGCGAAGCGTAGTCGAGGAATCCCGGCGAACGGCCTTTCTAGTAACGCCACGGGATCCAGCCACTTCGCACGTGATGACGTCCTTCCGGATCTATGCGCGTCGTTCCAACAGGCAATTATCGACGTGCTGGTGACAAAGACGATTGCGGCAGCGCACAAATACGACGTCGATCTCGTGACAGTTAGCGGCGGCGTGAGTTGCAACCAGGAATTGAGAAGGCAGTTGCACGAGGCATGCAGTCGCAACGGATTTGAATTCAAAAACGCCGAGCCGTCGTTGTGTACCGACAACGCGGCCATGATTGCCTTTGCTGCATTATTGCGATTGCAGGCGGGATTTGAATCGCAAGTGACCGAAGAGATCGACCCGAATCTCGCGCTCGCGTAATCTTTTCGCCATGCTGATTCTGGGGAGCGAAGGCTGCCAGCCTGCAGTCGTCGGCAGCTTGCCGACGACATTTTTCGCGAAGCGACCTTTGAATTGGAACACAAGCTTTTCGGCAGGTTGCCGAAAAACGACAGGCTGGCAGCCTGTGCTCCCCAGAATCAATACTCGCGCTCGAGAAGATAATTCGCCAGCGCATGCAGCGGTTCGGCATCGCTGCCACTGAACACCGACAGAGCATTGTGCGCCTGACGGGTGAGCTGTCTGGCTTCGGCGCGGGATTCTTCCAAGCCGATCACTGCGGGGTAAGTCGCTTTTTTTGCGGCCAGATCTTTGCCAGCGCTCTTGCCCAATACCTCCGAAGTCTGCGTTACATCGAGAATGTCATCGATGATTTGGAACGCGAGACCCAGTCGCTGCCCGAACCGTGTGATGGCAGAAAGTTTTCGGGCGTCTGCGTTGCCGCTCATCGCACCGAGCCGCACCGAGCTTTTCAAAATGGCTCCGGTCTTATTCTCGTGAATAAATTTCAGCTGGTCGCGTTTGACGTCCTTGCCTTCGGCTTCGAGATCAGCAACCTGACAGGCGATAAGTTTTTGGCTTCCAGCTGCAACTGAAATCTCGCGCAACAAGGCTGAAGTGTTGTAGCGGCGCGCCGGCTTCGTTCTGGAGACAATTTCGAACGCGATCGTCAACAACGCGTCTCCAGCCAGGATCGCAATGCCGTCGCCGAAGACTTTGTGGCAGGTGGGCCGACCGCGCCGCAAATCATCGTTGTCCATACTGGGAAGATCATCGTGCACGAGCGAGTAGGTGTGAATGCATTCGAGCGCGCAGGCAAGAGGGAGCGCATCGTCGATGTTCCCGCGACAAGCTTCGGTTGCCGCAAGGCAAAGAATAGGTCGCAATCGTTTCCCACCAGCGAAAAGACTATAACGCATCGCCTTGTGAAGTGTTGCGGGTTTCGTATTCGCCCCGGGCAAATAGCGATCCAGCGCCCGGTCGATCTTTCTTTGGCGGCTGCGAAGATATGCTTTCAGATCCATGACGCTAGTAGATCTCGATTGTAGCGGCGCTCCGTAATGCTGGCAGTATTTTTCGACGCAAAGTTCTCAATGTTCCTCCAACTTTGCGCATTGGTGGCCCCGAACGTTCTCCAAAGTAGGGTGCGCTCAAATATTCTCGGCCGCTTCACTCGTGGCGACCGGTTTCACTCGCATGGCGAGGAACGCACCCAGGAGCAGAACCGCCGCGCTCCAAAGCTGCGCGTGAGTGAGCCGTTCGTGAAAGATCCAAGCGGAGAGCGCCATCGCAGTGGCGGGACAAAGCAACTGGAGGGCCTGAGAGAGCGCGACTCCGATCTCGTGTATCGCCACATAATACAGAACGTGGGCGAGCGTGATACAGGTAACAGCGGAAATGATTAGAACCAGGTTCGCCTGGACACCGGCGTGAATCGGCGTGTCGATCCTGCCGAAAGTGAGCGTGAGAGGAAAAAGCAGCGCCGAAGTGATGAAGCTGATCAATCCAAAGCTGCGGATTGGCCCAAGCTCAGCCGACGGACGTTTAATCAGAACACTGTAAAGCGCCCAGCAAAACGTTGCCGTAAAAGCGATGAACAATCCGGGCAATGCAATATGCCCCGAAGGCGTTCGGGGTTGCGCGTTGGCCTGGAACCAAATCACGCCGAACGCTCCGGCCAACCCCAGCAAGGTGCCAAGTTGAAATTGCCACTGGCGAATGACGAAGCGTTCCTCTGGGAAAAATGCCAGCGCCAACAACGCAGTGAAAATGACGGAAGCCCGAGTGAATATCGCATACACGCCAGGGCCCATGTAGAAAAGAGCCATCACTTGAGTGACTTGATGGACGACATTCGGCAGGCACGGAAGAAGGCAAAGCCTAATTGCACGCATGTCGATCCTCGGCCCGCCACCCCGCATCCGCCAAAGCACCAGTGGCGCGATCGCGATGCAGGCTACTGAATACCGATAAAAATTTTGCGCCCAAGGATCATAAAACCGATTCAAATAGTACATGAAAAGCGACGGCAACGACCAGATGACGACTGTAGCGAATACTGCGGCGTAACCTTTCGAGAGATCGGCACTCCGGCGAACATCCGCAGATTCTCCGCGCGAATTTGGTTGTTTCATCAGTTTGCCGTTTCGGCGTATTTAATTTGCTCGCTTACAAACGATAAATCGCTCAAAAAGTAGGCCGGAAGGAGAAATGAATATGTTGAACAAGCAAACACTCACTATCGCGACAGCGTTATTTCTGTGGCTTACGGCTGTTCATATCGGGCTCGCGAAGAAACCAGCTGCGGGCGGCGGCGGGAACCATATGCAGCGCGGGATCGAACTCGCCCAACAAAAGCATTTTGACGCTGCGGTTGCCGAATTTACAAAGGCCATTGAAGCAAACCCAAAAGATCCACGTGGCTATGCAAACCGCGGGACCGCCTATCGCCAGGCGGCGCGTGCTGCTGTGGCGGCGGGAGATCAGGAAGGGGCCTCAACCAGGTATCAATCTGCGATGGCAGATTTTTCAAAATACGTTGAACTCGCTTCGAAGGATGCGTCCGCCTATCTGGAACGCGGAGAGACCGAGGTCGAACTTAAACAGTACGACGCGGCCGTGGCTGATCTGAACAAAGCGCTCGAACTGAAGCCAGACGACCTCACGGCAAACAAATTCCGGGGCTTCGCCGAGCTCGGACTCAGCCAGTGGGATAAGGCGGTCGCAGATTTCACGGCTGTGATCCAAAAAAAACCGGACGATCTGCAGAGTTATGATCGGCGCGCATTAGCATATCGCGGTATGAAGAACTACGACGCGGCCATTGCCGATTACACATTTCTGCTCAGCAAAAACCCAAACGATATGGAGGCGCTGACGAAGCGCGGCTACACCTACAGCCTGGCGCTGCATTACGAAAACGCTATTCCCGATTACGAGGCCGCTCTAAAAGTAAACCCGCAAGACAACGATACTTTCCAGCGCTTGCAATATGCGCAGTCGATGCTGGCGAAAAAGAATGCATCTCCTCCACCGGCTGCATCGCCCACGCCAAGTCCGACGCCGGAAAAACCTGGCCTGCTCAGTTTGATGAATCCGCTGTACATCGGAATCGCCATTGTAGCGCTCATCATCATTGCTGTCGTGGTGCGCTTACTCACACGAGGAAAACCCGAAGGGACAAGCAGGATGATCCGCTGATTTGCGTATGCTGTAGTGTCCGCTGTCAATAGCGGATTTGCATTCTCGGTTCGCAACTCGGGATGCGCTGAGGGCAGCGCCCTCTACAGCGCGCATCGCGTCTCCATCAGCTCGGGCCGCAAGCCAAAATTTCTTTGACACGACCATGGGCGCGGTTAGCTTGCGGGCGCTTTTTGCTGGAACGAGGCGGTCCCATGGTCGTTCAAATTGCAAATTTGACGCGGCTTTGGGACTTTTGAATCTCTGGCACGGAGCGAAACCGGTTTGCCGCGGAGGCGCTGGGTTGGCGAAGAAAGAGCAGGCCCATGTAGCTCAGTTGGTAGAGCACGTCCTTGGTAAGGACGAGGTCACCGGTTCAATCCCGGTCATGGGCTCAGAAAGAACTCGCGACCGGCAGTAGAGAATTAGTACCCAAGACGAAGTTTAATTAAACAGGAGAATTGAAATGGCTAAGGAAGCTTTTAAACGCGACAAGCCGCACGTGAACGTCGGCACGATCGGCCACGTGGACCATGGCAAAACCACCCTGACAGCTGCAATCACGATGGCGTTAGCGAAAAAGGGCATGGCCGAAGTGCGGGCATATGAATCGATCGATAATGCCCCCGAGGAAAAAGAGCGGGGAATCACCATCAACACAGCGCACGTGGAGTATTCGAGCGACAAACGCCACTACGCACACGTTGATTGCCCCGGGCACGCGGACTACGTCAAGAACATGATCACTGGCGCGGCACAAATGGATGGTGCCATTCTGGTAGTCTCCGCCGCGGACGGTCCCATGCCGCAGACGCGTGAACACATCCTGCTGGCCAGGCAGGTAGGGGTTCCATCGATTGTCGTTTTCCTGAACAAAGTCGACATGGTCGATGATCCCGAGCTCCTTGATCTCGTGGAGATGGAAGTGCGCGATCTACTGACGCAGTATGAATTTCCAGGCGACAAAATCCCGATTGTCAAAGGCAGCGCGCTCAAGGCGCTGAATGGCGACGCGGAGGCGGAAAAGCAAGTCCTCGCGCTGGTGGAGGCGATTGACGATTACATCCCTGTCCCCGAGCGCCCCGTCGATCAACCATTCCTGATGCCGATCGAAGACGTGTTCAACATTGAAGGCCGCGGCACTGTCGCCACGGGTCGTGTCGAGCGCGGCGTTCTCAAGAAGATGGGAGAGGTCGAGCTGGTGGGCATTCGACCGACAGTTAAGACCGTGGCGACCGATATCGAGATGTTCCGCAAACTTCTCGATGAAGCGCGCGCGGGCGATAACGTCGGCGTTCTGTTGCGCGGCTTGAAGAAGGAGGAGGTAGAACGCGGGCAGGTCATCGCGAAACCGGGCTCCATTACGCCGCACAAGAAGTTTAAGGCGGAAGTTTACGTGCTGAGCAAAGAGGAAGGCGGACGTCACACTCCGTTCTTCAGCAATTACCGGCCACAATTTTATTTCCGCACGACTGACGTTACTGGGACGGTTAAATTGCCCGAAGGCGTCGAAATGGTAATGCCGGGCGATAACATCTCCATCGAGGTGGAGTTGATCACGCCCATCGCGATGGAAAAGACGATCCGGTTCGCCATTCGCGAAGGGGGCAAGACCGTCGGCGCGGGTCGCGTGGGCGATATTTTGGATTAAATTGTTGTCATGTCGAGCGAAGTCGAGACATCTCTGATTTGGTGATTCGAGAGATTCTTCGGCTCCGCTGCGCTTCGCTCAGAATGACAATTAAAAATACGCCAGTAACTCAATTGGTAGAGTAGCGGTCTCCAAAACCGCCTGTTGGGGGTTCGAGTCCCTCCTGGCGTGTGGCTACCGCCGTGTTAAAGGGTTGAATTGTTGAAGCGTTAAACCGGACGAAATGAATTTGCTGCGTGATTGGCCGCTTTAACCCTTCAACGAGTCACGATTGCATTTTAAATGATCACCAGGATTAAGAACTTCTTCGGCGAAGTGAAAGTGGAGCTGCAGAAATGTTCGTGGCCGTGGGACCCGAAGGAGAAAGGATTCCGCCGGTACAAGGAACTGAGTGATTCGACGGTTGTAGTCGTTATCGCGATGCTTTTGCTTGGTGGTTACGTCGCGCTGTTTGATTTCGTTCTGGTGAACGTTGTGCACTTTTTCACTCGAATACACTGAATTTATGGCACAGACACTCGCAGGGAAAGATCAATGGTTCGTTGTGCACGTGCTTTCCGGGCAGGAAAACAAGGTGCGCGAGAATATTTTGAAACGCGTCAAGACAGAGGAAATGGGCGACTTGATTTATGATGTGCTGGTTCCCACTGAGCGCGTCTCGGAGATCAAAAAGGGGAAAAAGAGCGAGACGACGCGAAAATTTTTCCCCGGCTATCTGATCGTTAACATGCACTTGCTCGACGAAAACAATCAGTTGGTCGGGCGCACGTGGTATTTCGTCCGCGACACCCCTGGCGTGATCGGGTTCGCTGGCACCAAGGACAAACCGATTCCGATGCGCCAATCGGAAGTGGACAGCATGCTGGCGCAAATGAAAGAGCGCGAAGAAAAGGTGAAGCCGAAAGTCAGCTTTGAGGTGGGTGAATCGGTGAAAGTGGCCGACGGTCCGTTCCAAAATCAGACTGGTATCGTCGAAGAGATCGATCCTGAACGAGGCAAATTGCGCGTTTCGGTCACTATTTTCGGTCGCGCTACTCCGGTGGAACTGGAATATTGGCAGGTCGAACGCGGTTAACCTTTCGACAGAATTAACAAAATGATCAGAATCATTTCAGAGATGTTGTCCCGAACCTATTTGTAAATTCTGTTCATTCTGTCTAAATCCTATGGCAAAAGAAAAAGTAGCAGAAATAAAACTCCAAATTCCGGCGGGACAAGCTAACCCTGCGCCGCCGGTAGGTACCGCTCTCGGCCCGCGCGGTGTGAACATCATGGCGTTCTGCAAAGAATTTAACGCTGCCACCCAGAAACAAGCCGGCGACATTCTCCCGGTCGTGATCACCGTCTTCAAAGACAAATCATTCACGTTCATCACGAAGAGCCCTCCCGCTGCCGTCCTTTTGAAAAAGGCGGCTAACATCGCTGCCGGGTCCAAAGAGCCGAACAAAACGAAGGTCGGCAAAGTCACGCGCAAACAAGTCATGGACATCGTGAACACCAAGCGCCAAGACCTGAACGCGCGCGACGACGAAGCCGCCTTCCGCATCATCGCCGGCACCGCCCGCCAAATGGGCCTCGAAATCGCCGATTAATAGTTTTCAAGATGGTTAGCGCCATCTGTAAGCAGTGCGGTAATCCAATAGTTCGTCGTGGCACGAGACGACCAATTTTTTGCAGCATTTTCTGTAAGCCGCATGGCAGCGATTACAAAAACCTATCTCTCGACCGGAGCTACGGCGGTTGTACGTCGATGAAGGATTAGGGACGTATGCGATCGCACGGCTAGTGAATCGCGATCCAAAGCGAGTTTACGACTGGCTAACGGGATACCAAATTCCCATTCGACGGCGAACGTGGGATACAACGACTCGAACAAAACCGTACCACGATCGCAATTGGCTCGAGCGCGAATATCTCAAAAGGAAGCGTTCGGCCTCTGAAATCGCGCGCCAGTTCGGGGTTACAGAGAATACTATTTTGTTTTTCCTAGATGTTCTGAAGATTCCCCGGCGGACAATGAGTGAAACGCGAGCTGTTAAACATTGGGGATCAAAGGGCGAAGATAACCCAATGTTTGGCCGGACAGGTCAAACGAACCCGCATTGGAAAGGCGGAGTAACGCCTGAGAGGCAGTCGTTCTATGTTTCGCAGGAATGGAAGCGCGCCTGTGTCGCGGTCTGGCACCGAGACAGAGCGACGTGCAAACGCTGCGGTAAAAAGGCTAAAGATGGTGCAGCTCTTCACATTCACCATATAGTTTCATTTGCTGTTCGGGCAGAGCGCGACAATCCCACAAATTTAGTTCTGCTCTGCAGTTCATGTCATCACTTCGTGCACAGCTTAGCAAATGCGAACGGGGAGTTCCTCGCTTCAGAAACGCGAGCGGGATGCTACATGAAGAGGTCGGCGGGCTGGCCAACAAACATAAGCGAGACAGAATAAGCAATGACTGGTGATCAGCCGTTCGATTTAGACTGATATCAAGCTGAGCGGTTGGAGCAGATGACCACCGCAGCAGAGCAGCGCGCTACATCCCACGAGCATAAATCGTTTAATGAGTACCGCCGCCAGCGATATGAGGAGTTGCAAACGTTCGCTGCAAAGCGGCGGAAGATTTATCTCGATACTAAGTTTTGGATTTGGTTAAGAGAACCACAGGCTTCGCCATATCCGTCTGCAATGGCGACCTTACTGGATAAACTGCGAGATGGTGCTTCCGAAGGAAGCATTTGTTGCCCCGTTAGTTATCCAATGTTCGTTGAAGCTACGAAAATTTTTCCGTTAAGTCGTCGGTATCAGCACGTTCGGGCGATGGATGAACTTTGCGAGGGAGTGGCACTACGCAATCCGTTCGATATTTTCGAACTAGAAGTGCTGGAGTTCTTCATCCGCAATTCACCCGCGCTTCGAAATCTGCCGCTACGACCGGACAGCGTTTGGTGCCCCGTCGGGCACATGATAGGTGAAAAATATCCATTCCATCCGATGCTTGATGGTCGCGCCCAGGATGCTGCTCACAAATTTATCCTCGACGCAATGTGGGAGATGACGATGGCTGACTTAGTCATGCAAGATGTCCCGCACCCGCGGATGGATACGGCGCAGAAGGTCAACGCCGAGCGAAGTCTCAATCCACGAGGCACGAAGACTTTCGAGCAACTGTTGAAAGAGGAATTGCACGGAGCGCTAGAGGCAATGTTTCCACACATTCGAAATGCCCTAAAAGATCTTGCGTCGGTATTCGGTATCAGCGCTGAGCCTGCCGATGTGACTCCCGAAGCCTTTCGTCCGGTAATCAACCTAATTCGTGAGGCCGTAACTCAAAATTTGGACCAAGCCGCGATCCCGTCATTGCGAATTCGCTCTGCATTGCATGCTGCAATACGGTTGGATGATAACCGGCCGTTCCGCGAAAATGATTTTCCCGATCTCGACCACTCTTCGGTTGCTGTTGCTTATTGCGATGTGTTCCTGACGGAACGTTCGTTTGGTGATTTGCTGGAACAATCATTCGTTAAAAACGTTTCGCGTTCACAGTGCTTCGTCGCAACCAGCCCGGAGGGCGCGTTAGCTGCACTGGACGCATAGCAAGCATTTACT
This sequence comes from Candidatus Udaeobacter sp., assembly GCA_041487635.1. Lineage (GTDB taxonomy): Bacteria > Verrucomicrobiota > Verrucomicrobiia > Chthoniobacterales > UBA10450 > Udaeobacter. The sequence continues at coordinate 15,471 of JBGPNR010000001.1, forward strand.
CGCGCTCGTCGTCGCTGTTTAAACGTTTAAAGTATTCCCACTGCTGCAGTGAAATCGGGACGTTGCCGTTTTTCCAGACGAAATCGTGGAAGGCGCGGAGGTTGAACTTGTCGCCATGCTGCATGCGCGCGTCGGCGAGAAATTTCATGATCTGCAACTTCCCGATTTGGTAAGTAATGGCCTGACCAGGACCAGTGGAAAACGCGATCGCTTCTTGCCGCGCGGTCTGTTCGTCCATCGGGACTTTCTCCTGTAGATAGTTGGCGGCTTGCTCGAGCGTGAATTCGCCGAGCGCGAGTTTCACGTCCACTTCCACGCGCAGCGCGCGGAGCCGCATGAAATTGTAAATGATCTCGCGCGTGTGCGGGCTGTCATCGAACAAACCGGCCTGCAGCATCATTTCTTCGGCGTAAAAGCCAATCCCTTCGTTCGCGCCGGAATCGTAGTAATGCCGCCGGATCGGGTCCTCGTGTTTCCACGAAAGACAAAGCTGAAAGTAATGACCGGGAATTCCTTCGTGAACAGTGATCGGCCGCGGATCCATCGCTGTCGCGCGCCAGAAGTAGCCAAGATTTTCTGACGGCTCAGGCACGTAACGGATGCAATTCTCGTTCAGCCGCGACGGCGACGTGAAGTCATCGTTCTCAGTAAAGCCGAGAGCGCGCAAATATTCCGGAGTCGGTCGAAGCGTGTAATGCTGGATCCAATCCGGCACAGTTAGAATCCCGCGCTCTTGGAGAAATTTACGGATCGACAATTCCTTTTCAGCTGCATCGCGAATCCAGTTATCGATGTTGTCGGCAATTTTCAGCGGCGGCACATCTTTGTTCCGATTTTTCTCGTACGCTTCGAACGCAACCGCGCGATTCCATTCCTGCCGTCCCATTGCCAGCAGTTCCTCCGGCGTGAACGGCATCAGTGCGACATTTCGCAAAAACCAGACGTACGCGTCGCGACCGAGCGCTGTTTGCTGCGGAAGCTTCGGCAGGTTTTCTTTGAGCTGCTGCTGAAATTTCTCCAGCGCACCGGCTGCTTGTTCGCAAGCGCTGTTTAGATCTTCCGGGCTCAGAGTCGTGGATTTTATGAGTGCGCTCGACATTTTGCGGAGACGCTCGCGAATGCCGTGGAGGTTCTGGATCGCGACGCTTGCAAACGGCGCCGGCGGATGCTCGAGATTCTCCGAGCCTTGCTGCAGGATCGACGGAATATTCTCGACTCGCGTGAGAATCTCGCGACTCCGTGCTTCCCCGTAAGGCGCGGGAATAGTAAGCGCTTCCGCCAGCGCGGTGAGCGTCTGCTCAACGTAAAAATTCGGATCGCGTTTCCAGCGCGGATTTACGTCGAGTTCCCAATGAACCCGTGACAGCGCAGAGCCGACCAGTTTGTAATCGACTTGCTGCGAAACTGGCCAGCTGCTCGGATCAATGTTCTTCCACCGCGTTTCGAATTGTTTCAGATCATTTCGCCGTTGATCAATGCTCGCTCGCGACCAATTGCGTATTCCCCCTGGCCGTTCCGATCGATTGACATCGTCACCTGTGAACGGCGCGTATTTCGTGCGCCATGTCCAGAAGTCGTCGGCCAGCTTCTCGAGTGATTCAGCGGCGGCAATGTTCGCGACACAAATCGCAATCAACGCGAGCAAGGCAACGCGCGCTTTCATTCTTCGCTGTCCGATGTGCGCCGAAGCGTAATGACGGCGGGATTGTTGCCCCGACGGTACATCGAGAATCCGTAGCAAATCGCGGCTGTATTTTCGCGAGCGTACCGAATGTGGTTCAACATCTCGTCCCAACGCTCGATGTACCAGCAGTTCGCCGTCTTCTTGCTCCCGGGAATCGGTACGTAACGATTTTCGGTGAACGTGAGAAACGCGCTCTCATCGGGCAACGGAAACGGCGTTGCCCAATTTGGCGACAGCCGCACGAAGCGCTTTCGCACGAGATCGAGCGCAAACACTGTTGTTCCATCGCTGCTGTTGAGATGCAGATCAAAGAACGCGAGACGCAGTGCGCCATCGAACAGAAAGCAGCGTTCCGGGTTCCGGTTCTCATGCAAAATTCCGAACGCTCCTTCAAATCCCGCGAGATCCACAAACGGCGTCTCGGTTCCGGATTTCGGGTCGCGCAATAAATAATGTGCGCCGTGTCCAGGCATATCGACCTGATCGGCCTCATCGTTTGGATTTTCACGCAACACGAGCTCAAACGCACCGCCGGGAGATTTGTAGGTTGGCGTCGGCGTCGGCGATTCGTTAGGGGACTCGCTGGATTCGGGCGAACCACTGGGCGGAGGTGAATTTGCCGCTTCAGGCTCGGCGTTTGTGAAATACGGCGACGTCTTTGCTTCGACGTACCACGACGGCGCGTCCTCAAGCTTTTTCAGTCCTTCTCCATGCGGCTTAATCGTCCAGTACTCGACGATTTTGTGCGGTTTTTCCCGCGTGAATACAATCGTTTCGCCGCTCGAATCGAAAATCGGTGCGACGTCCTGCCCAGAGTTGTCATTCGTCAACTGGCGCAACAGTTTTCCATCCTCTCGATACAGATACAGATGGGAGTGACTGATTCCCTCCGCTTGCAGATAACGAATGGCGATTACGATTTCCGAATCGCCCCGCGCGATCGTCACAAGGAGCGAAAATACTCCGGCGACAGCCAATATTCGAAGGGTCGAGCGCATCAGCGAAAAGGGAGTTGAATTGTGCTGGGGTGCGCAGCGTCATGATAAATCTGCACGTGACACGTGCGCGCGTCCTTCGCCGTTTCATCGGCCACAACTCCGCCGGAGCAATAATTTTTTTGCCAAGAGATTGAATTGACGGCGGTGACAATCAGGCGCAGGCGGCTGCCCTTCATTAGTCGGCGCGCGACGAACAATCCGGGGTTGAAATCGCATTTCAAAATCTCGCCCGGCTTAACGAGCTTGGCTTCGCGCAGCGACTCGCGGTAGCGCAGCCGGCCCAGGGTGCTCCACAACGCGATGGTTGTTCCGTCCGGCTGGACTTCGTAAAGATCGCACTCAAGATCGACATCTGGGGTGTCAATGGAGAGCCACAGGGTGACTGCGGGACAACCAATCAATGGCGTCTCGTTTGGCAAGGGCTCGGTATGATACACTAAGCCATCGCTGCCGATGCTCAGCGCAAACGTCTGATCGATCGCGGCGGTTTTCTCTTTTGGGTCTACTCCTTCAACAAATTCGCCGCGGTGTGTGTCCAGTGGGTCGTATGTGAATTTATCAGTACCGTCGGTCGGCCGCATTTCAGTCAGCGCGCCCGAGCGAAATACTCCGTTCGCATCACTATTCTTCGACGCGAGATAAAATGTCTTCGGATTGGCGATCAATGCTGCGAAATCGTCGGCGTATTTCCATTCGCCGTTGGCGCCGCTATTGCCGGGCGCTAGCAAATAATATGCGACCTGGCTTCTGAGGAAGGGCGGCTTCGGGCCGGCCTTCATTGTCCAGTCATACCATTGGCGATGCAGATCGTTAAGATCGACAATCGCACCGGGGCCGAATTTCACCCCAGCGACATCAGCCGTCGGCGTGCGTGTGCCGGCATGGTCCCACGGGCCAATGACAAGAAAATGTTTCGCCCGGGCTTCGGTTGAGGCGTTCGCCATGTGATCACGATAGAACGTGAGCGCGCCCAACTCGTCGCCGTCATATTGGCCGGTAATCGTCAGGATCGGCAGTGTGATTTTTTGAAACTGGTCGCGCGTCGGAAGCATCGCATCGTAGTACGCATCGACCGTGGGATGTTTGAGGATGCGCTGAAAATTGACGGAGGGATTTCCGACAAAGGAATCGAGCGATTTAAATGGAAGGTGTTTCTTGTAAGCATCGAGGAATTTTGTACGCCAGAATTTTTGATCAGCGAAAAGGTTTTCCTGTCCGGTGCGGCCACTAGTGAGCGTAAACCACTGCATGTCGTAGGTTTCGCCGACATTGTTGTAGGAAGGATAATCCAGCCCCGGGTGAGCAGCTGCCGCCGGAACGATCGTCGCAAGATGCGGCGGGAATTCTTTCGCCGTCGCCCATTGATCGAACCCCGCGTAAGACCCACCCCACATTGCGATTTTCCCGTCGCAAAACGGCTGTTTTGCTAACCACTCAACGACGTCATGTCCATCGCGCGGTTCGTTTGCAAATGGTTCAAACTCGCCGCCGGAATTTCCGCGACCTGGCACATCCACGAGCGCGAACGCGTATCCATGCGACGCGAAGTAGGCGCCGCGGGCGTGGTACGTATCGGAAATGTAAGGAGTGAGCGTGAAGATCACCGGCGTCTTCGGCTGCGATCCGTCCAGCGTTTTCGGTAAATACAACGTCGCGTTGAGTTCGACGTTGTCGCGCATTGGAATCTTTACGGCCCATCGCAGATTGTAATCAGCAGGCGGTTGTGCCGGAGATGGCGCTGGAGTTGGAGATTGTGCAGTGACGTTTGTGGTGAAGGCTGCGCAGAGCAGGCCTGCTAAGATTGACAATTTCATCTTGATCAATTCAACCGAAGAAGGCCTGGCGAGACAAGAAAGTAGAATTCGACTAACGACTGGCGATGCATCCGCCGTTTACAGCAAATCGAGTTTGCGAGACGATAAGCGCGTGGCTCGCGGTCCTTCCAAGCACAAGCAAACTCAGAGCCGCAGCAATTCCGGGCGAGCGACGGCTTTGAACCGAGCGTCGACGCTGAACCGGCAGATGAATGCTGCTCGGACAATTCGTCTGTCGCAAGCGGAGTTGCTTTGCGCCAGCACCGTATTTCTTGTGGCGCTACTTCTTTATGGCTGGACGCTTGCTTCCACGGTTACTCTCGTCGACAGCGGCGAATTGATAGTGGCTGCTCAAGGGCTGGGAGTTGCGCATCCGCCGGGCTTCCCTCTATGGGTCATGCTCGCGCATCTCGCATCGCTGGTGCCTTTGGGAAACGTTGCGCTTCGCATCAATTTTTCGTCTGCTCTTTTCGCTGCGCTGGCGTCCGCGATGCTCACTCTCATTGTCGCGGACTTGATGATTACAGGTTCATATCTCTCCACGTCGAAGCAGAAACGCGCGCAGCGAAGAAGAGAGGATGACGACTCGAGCTTTGGCCGGCTTTTGATCTTCGCGCCTGCGCTTGGCGCGGGCTTGCTCCTGGCGTTTTCTCGAACGCTTTGGTCGTACGCGACAATCACTGAAGTCTACACTCTCAACGCGCTGCTAATTCTCACGGTTTTTTTTCTGCTGCTTCGCTGGCGGCGGCGCATCGTCGCGGACCAAGGGAATGCTGGCGCGGCGCTTGCGGCACACGACAGTTGGCTTTATGTCGCCGCTCTCGTGTTTGGGTTGTCGCTGGGCGTGCATCACGTCACGGTGGGACTGACACTTCCGGCTCTCGCCGTGATCGTTTACAGGACGCAGGGACTGAGATTTTTCACAGGCCGACGACTGATATATGCGGCGCTGATTTCGATTGCCGGCCTGGTCGCTGTTTACGCCTATTTGCCGTTTGCAGCGTCCCGGTCACCTGTCATTAACTGGGGCAATCCGCGTTCACTGCAAGAGATTTGGTGGCATGTAACCGGTCGCCAATACCGAGTGTTTCTCTCCTTCAGTCCATCGACGATGGGAACGCAGTTCCTTGAATTTTGCCGAATGCTCCTGCGCGAATTCGGCCCTGCCTGGATGCCTTTGCCGCTATTATTGGCTTTTACCGGTTTTGCCAGTGCTTACAAGAGAGACCGCACAACCTTTTGGTTTCTCTTATTCATCATCATCGCCAACTTGGCGTACGATCTCAGCTACCAAATTGCGGAAGACAAGGACGCGTACTATTTGCCGACATTCATTGCGATGGCGATCGGTGCAGGGTTCGGCATTCGTTGGCTAATCCAAATCACCGTCTCGAAGTCCACGCGATCAAGTGGGTACTGGGCCGCAGTAATTGCCATTTTACTCACATCAGCAACAGCGTTCGCGGCGAATTGGCCATTCAACAATCGCAGACATTACTTTATTGCCCACGATTATGTTGAAAATCTACTCAGCACGATCGAGCCCAATGGCCTCTTGCTCACACAAGACTGGCAGGTCGTGTCGCCCATGTTCTATGCCCAGGAAGTGGAGCGACGCCGGCCCGACGTCAAAGTTGTCGACATTAATCTGCTGCGTCGTTCGTGGTATTTCGATTATCTAAGACACGCCTATCCTAGCTTGATCGAGCGGTCACGCGAGAAGATTGACACATATCTTGAGGACCTCAAAGAATGGGAGCGCGATCCTGGGGCTTTTGCCAGAAACGACTTTCTTACTCAAAAGATCAGCACGGCTTTTTTCGAGATGATCCGATCGATTGTAATGAACGAGAACAGGGTCGCACCAGTTTATATTGCACAAGACTTGCTCTTCGCGGACACAACGAACGGTCAAGTGACCAAGTGGATCATGCAAAATTATCAACTTGTTCCGCAAGGTCTGGTTTTCAACCTCGCGGCTGACCAGAGCTTTCACGATTCGCCAGAGCCGCGCCTCCAGACTCGCGGCCTGGCTGACGGGACAGTGCGGTTTGACAAGGATGACGTAGTGAACCTCAAGATTTTACCGGCGTACACCAGCATGTTAGTCAATCGTGGACGCTACCTCGCCTTATTCAATCAGTACGAGCGCGCCATGGTTGCGTTCAAAGAGGCACTCGCACTCAATCCCAGCCTCACCGCGGCGCGAGAAGGCCTTGCGAAAAGCGCGGCGAAACTGGGCAAGCCTTAGTACTGTCTTGAGAATGGGGCGTGCGGCGTTTGCCACATTCCTTTCTTGCCAGCGTACTACATTGCTTCTAAACGAGCGGGATGAGAATCACGTTTCGTATTCTTCTACTTTTCCTGTTTTTCGACGTGTCGGTGCACGCGGCCGATCAGCCAATCGCGCTTAAAGCTGCGCGAATGTTCGACGGCAAATCGAACGCCCTCGTGCAAAATGCCGTCGTTATCGTACAGGGCGACAAAATCGTCGATGCGGGAAGCAATTTGCCGATCCCCAGAGGAGCGCAGGTCATCGACCTTGGCGACGCGACGCTTTCGCCTGGTTTCATGGATGCGCATACGCATCTGACGCTTGATTTCTCCGGAGATTACAATCTGCGCCGGCTAAAAGAGGTCGACCTCAATGTTTCCGAGCAGGCGATCATTGCCACGGCGCATGCGCGCGCCACTGTCGAAGCGGGGTTCACTACCGTGCGCGATCTTGGAAGCCGCTTCGTTGGTAGCCGCGAGTTCGTCGATGTCGCGCTACGCAATTCGATCAACAAAGGCGTGATTGTCGGGCCGCGTATGCTGGTCGCGACGAAAGGCATCGGCGCCACAGGCGGACATTTCGATCCCACCAGCGGGTTTCGCGATTTTCTTTTTGGACGCGAGCCGGACTACACAGACGGGATTGCGGACGGCGCTGACGAAATTCGAAAGGCGGTGCGGTTTGAGGTGAGGAATGGCGCGGATGTGATCAAGGCCGCAGTCTCCGGCGGCGTACTTTCACTCGCCGACGAAGTCGACACTCCGCAATTGACGCCGGCTGAAATGGCTGCGCTCGTCGACGAATCGCATCGCTTACGCAAAAAAGTGGCTGTGCATTGTCACGGCGATCAGGCCGCGCACGAGGCGATTGAAGCGGGAGTTGATTCGATTGAACACGGTTCTTTTATGAAACCGGAAACGCTGACGATGATGAAAAGAAAGGGAACATTTCTTACGCCCACGCTCATGGCGACCGAATGGATCATGAGCAAGATCGACAATTACCCGCCGGCATTACAGGCCAAAGCCAAAGCCGCAGCGGCAGCGCGCTCGGATATGTTCCGCAATGCAGTGAAGATTGGCGTGAAGATTTCATTTGGAACGGACGCGGCAGTTTTTCCGCACGGGCAAAATGCAAAAGAATTCAAACTAATGGTCGATCTCGGAATGACACCAGTCGATGCATTGAGATCCGCGACCGCAAACGACGCCGAGCTTTTGGGAGTCGGTCAAAAGGTCGGCACGCTGGAAAAAGGCAAACTGGCCGATGTCATTGCCATGCCGGGCGACCCGACTTCCGACATTACTGCAACCGAGCGCGTTTTGTTCGTGATGAAAGAGGGCAAAATTATCCGCCGGGGCGCGCCGACAGTGCAAGGAATCTCCGAATCGACAACGCCAGACATCGCAGCGCCGGTCGATTGATGCGCCCGTGGCATTTATTGGCATAAGGCTTTGACAAGGCGAAGATAGCCGCTACCTTCCGTGCTCCGTTCATGGATTGAGGTGGAGCGGTTTTAAGCAGGAGCCTCGTTGCTGTGCCAAGTGACTGGGCATTTGAACTGCATAAGAAATGCAAACGAATCGAAGCAAACGTTATCGCGCGGCCGCTGAGCAGGTCGATCGAAGTAAGACTTACAGTCTTCACGATGCCGTCTCGACGCTGAAGAAGTTTCCGCCGACAAAGTTTGATCAGACGGTGACGGTTTCATTCCGACTCGGCGTGGATCCCAAGCAATCTGATCAAATGGTGCGCGGGACCTGCCCCCTTCCGCATGGGAGTGGAAAACAGGTGCGCGTACTTGTTTTCGCCGAAGGGGAGGCGGCAAAGGCAGCCAAAGAAGCCGGGGCCGAATTTGTGGGGATGAAAGATCTGATTCAGAAGTGCCAGGAAGGCTTTCAGGATTTTGATGTGGCGGTCGCTACGCCTGCGGCAATGGCTGAAGTGCGTAAGCTGGGCAAGGTCTTGGGGCCTCGCGGATTAATGCCTAATCCAAGGACCGGGACCGTGACCGATGACACTGCGAAAGCTGTGCAGGAGGTGAAGGCGGGCCGCGTAGAATTCAAGCTCGACAAGAATGGCAACGTTGCGGTCCCAGTCGGGAAATTTTCCTTTGAAGAAAAAGCGCTCATAGAAAACGGAACCGCAGTGATCGAAGCCGTTGTGCGGGCTCGTCCGGCGACAGCTAAGGGTCGCTACCTTGAAGGGGTGACAGTCAGTGCGACCATGTCGCCAGGAGTCCGCGTCGATCCGGCACCGTATTTGAATAGTTAGGTAAAAATAATCACGTCAAAACTAAATGCGATCCGAAAAAGCCAGCATAGTTGCAGATCTGTCCGATAAATTGAAGCGCTCGCCTTTCGTGCTTGTGACCGATTATCAGCACATGAAGGTCGCTGATTTCAGCGAATTGCGGAACCGACTGGCGCCAACAGGCGCGGAAATGCACGTGGTGAAAAACAATTTCCTCAAGCGCGCCATGGCGGATTCCGGTTTGCCCGATGTTAGTGATCAATTAGTAGGCCAGACGGCAGTTGTCACAGGCGAGCAAGATGTGGCGCCCGTAGCAAAGATTTTCAAGACGTTTGCGACCGAATTTAAGATCGCCGCCCTTAAGATTGGTTTTGTCGATCGCACGGTTCTCTCCACGGCCGAATTGGAGACATTGGCAGAATTGCCCGCACGCGACGTTTTGCAGGCGCAGTTGCTCGGGTTGCTTCTATCTCCGGCCACGAAATTCGTGCGTATATTGAGCGAGCCCGGCGCAGCATTGGCGCGGTTATTGAATGCAAAAGCTCAAAAGGAAGGTAAACCAGCGGAGGCAAGCGCATAGAAGATTTCGCGCCGCTTTTGGCGGTGCGAGTAACCAAAACGAAAACTGACCGGGTCGGCGGCTGTCGATCTTAATTCTCCGAAGGCTTTCGGAGGCGGCAATTGGAGGAAAGATACAACATGGCAGATACAGACAAATTGGTGGAGCAACTCAGCAACCTGTCGGTGCTGGAGATTGCTGGATTGGTCAAGCAGCTTGAGGAAAAATGGGGAGTGAGCGCAGCCGCACCGGTGGCGATGGCGGCCAATCCCGCTTCAGCGGGCGCACCTGGCGGAACAGCAGCTCCAGCGGCTGAGGAGAAGACCACGTTTGACGTGATCCTCACAGAAATGGGCGCAAACAAGATCGCTGTGATCAAGGAGGTCCGCGGCGCAGTCCCGGGGCTTGGTTTGGCGGAAGCGAAGGCGCTCGTAGAAGGAGCGCCCAAAACGATCAAGGAAGGTGTGACGAAGCAGGAGGCAGAGGAGATCAAGAAAAAGATCGAAGCTGCGGGTGCAAAAGTTGAAATCAAATAATTAATCCGATTTTAAGCGGCCGCGGGGCAGGAAAGTACTTGCGCCTCGCCGTATTCGGAGTAGAGTTGGATTTGGTTAAAGCTAGGTAGGCGTATTTTTAACCCGGCGCTAAAAGGCAAAACACATTATTGGCAACGAGACGGGGTCGTCAATTTGACAGGACGCTGTTTCGATGCCATTTTTGTGTCCCTCGCTCGTCGTTGAACCGGTAAAATCTTGCCCGCGTCGGCCCACGTTTTGGTGTGGTCGCTGCGAGGCTCTTCATCTTAGTGACTATGTCGGAACGCATTTACTTTGGAAGCATCAAGGAAGGCATCGAACCGCCAAATCTGATCGAGGTTCAGGCCAATTCATACGTCGATTTCCTCCAAAAAGACGTCCCTTACGCAAAACGGAAAAATCAGGGGCTCCAGGCTGTTTTCAAGGAGGTTTTCCCAATCGAAAGCTACGACGAGAAAGCGGTCCTCGATTTTAGTCACTATGACATTGGGGATCCGAAATTGGCGGCACTCGAAGCGCAGCGCGAAGGCCAGACCTATAGCGCGCCGTTGCACGTCACTTTCCAATTGCGAGAAGAGAAAGGCACGAAGGAAGAGAAGGTCTACATGGGTGAAATTCCGCTCATGACGCCTCAGGGCACGTTCGTCATTAACGGCGCGGAGCGCGTGGTCGTGAGTCAGCTGCACCGCTCCCCCGGAATCGCTTTCGAATCAACCGTTCACGTCAATGGCAAGGTGCTCTACAGCTTCAGGATCATTCCGGACAGAGGTTCGTGGATCGAGGTGCAATTTGACACCGCTGATCTTCTTTACATCTATCTCGATCGACGTAAGCGGCGCCGCAAATTTCTCGCCACCACGTTCCTGCGCGCGCTCGGCTATGGCTCTGACGAAGACGTCATCAAATTATTTTACAACATCGAGACCCTGAAACTGAGCGACAAACTCGATGAAGAGAAGCTGGCCACGAAGGTGCTGACTGCAGAAATCCGGGACGACGAAGTGACGGTCGCACGAGCTTTCGAACCGCTCACTCTGGCAACCGTTCGCCAGATCATGGCGCTCAAGATCACCGAGGTTAAAGTTATCGACATCGCGAATGACGACACAGTCGTGAAGGCGCTGAGAAAAGACCCAGCGCACGATCAGGAAGAGGCGCTCAAAGATATCTACCGCCGTCTTCGACCGGGCGATCCCCCAACGGTCGCTAATGCCCGTGCTTTACTCAAAAGACTCTTTTTCGACCCGAAGAAATACGATCTTGGCCGTGTCGGCCGGTACAAGATCAATCAAAAACTTGGGATCAATATCGATTCCACGGAACGTATTCTGACCGACAAAGACTTTATCGCGGCGATCAAATATTTGATCAATTTGCGTCGCGGGGAAGGGACGCTTGATGATATCGATCACCTAGGCAGCCGGCGTGTCCGCACCGTGGGCGAATTGCTGGCAAACCAATGCCGCGTCGGTCTGGCGCGCACCGAGCGTCTGGTCAAAGAGCGCATGACCCTTTTCGACATCAACGTAGATGGGATGACCCCGCAGAAGCTGATTAATCCAAAAGCGCTCAGCGCAGTCATCCGAGATTTCTTTGGGCGTTCGCAACTCTCGCAATTCATGGATCAAACAAATCCGCTCGCGGAATTGACGCACAAACGCCGTTTGTCGGCACTTGGGCCCGGGGGCCTCAGCCGGGAGCGTGCGGGATTCGAAGTGCGCGACGTTCATCCTTCGCATTACGGGCGCATTTGTCCGATCGAGACTCCGGAAGGGCCAAACATCGGGTTGATTAGCTCGATGAGCACGTTTGCCCGCATCAACGAGTTCGGTTTCATCGAGACGCCTTATCGGAAGGTGGAAAAGGGCCGTGTGACGGACGAGATAGAATATCTCACAGCTGATCGAGAAGAGAATTTCCTCGTGGCGCAAGCCAATGCGCCTATTGACGGACGTGGCCATTTCACCGGGGAAAAAGTATCTGTGCGCTATCGTGGCGATTTTCTTGAAGTTGATCCAGCTAAAGTGAATTACATGGATGTGTCCCCGAAGCAGCTCGTCTCGGTGGCAGCAGGCCTTATTCCGTTCCTTGAACACGACGACGCAAACCGGGCGCTGATGGGATCCAACATGCAACGCCAGGGTGTGCCCCTGATCGTTTCCGAAGCGCCACTCGTAGGCACTGGGCTGGAAGAAAAAGTGGCGCGAGACTCGCACGCTGTTGTTCTGGCCACCGAGAGCGGCAAGGTCGCTTCGGTTACAGCGGATCAGATTGTTGTCACGAAAGATGGTCACCTGCCCGAGAGCAAAAGGAAACTTAAGACTGACCCTGAAGCCGGGATTTACGTTTACGAACTCCGCAAATTTATGCGCTCAAACGCCGGCACGTGCATAAATCAGAAGCCGATCGTGCACAAAGGCCAGCACGTGAAACGAGGCCAGGTCATCGCAGACGGCCCGAATACCGATCGTGGGGAGCTTGCGCTGGGACGCAATGTGCTGGTCGCGTTCATGCCGTGGAACGGATACAACTTCGAAGATGCGATCATGATCTCCGAGAAGGTGGTGAAGGAAGACGTTTACACTTCCATCCACATTGACGAATTTGAGATCGGCGCGCGCGATACCAAGCTCGGGCCGGAGGAAATTACGCGCGACATTCCCAATGTTAGTGAAGAAGCTTTGCGCAACCTGGGCCCGGATGGCGTAGTGCGCGTCGGAGCGGAGGTGAAGCCGGGCGATATCCTGGTTGGAAAAATCACGCCGAAAAGCGAGACAGAATTAGCGCCGGAAGAACGCCTGCTTCGCGCGATCTTTGGCGAGAAAGCAGCGGACGTGAAAGATACATCGCTTACGGTCCCCTCCGGCACCTATGGGATCGTGATGGACGTAAAGGTCTCGTCCCGTCGCGAAGTCTCACGCGAAAAGCTCACGCCCGCGGAAACCAGACGACAGCTTAAAACCATCGGCGAAGAGCATAAGCGAAAGAAAGAGGCGCTGATTGAACAATTGACCGATTCGCTTTCGAATGTCCTGCTGGGCGAAAAAGTCCCGCTTGATGTGGTAAACGCCAAAAACGGTGAGATCATTATTCCAGCCAATCGCAAAATCACCAAAACGCTGTTGCGCAAGCTGGCGACGGCGCATGATCACGTCGAGATCGATCCGAGTCCGATTCGTAACAGGATCCGCGAAATCATTGGCTCGTACGAGCACAAATTTGCGGAGCTGGAACTCGAACGCGATCGCGCGACCGACCGGGTAGAGAGCGGAGACGATATCGACCCGGGAATCATCAAGCAGGTGAAGGTTTATATCGCCAGCAAGCGGAAGCTCAGTGTCGGCGACAAGATGGCTGGACGCCACGGCAACAAAGGCGTCGTCGCCCGAATCGTGCCTGAAGAAGACATGCCTTTCCTGGCAGACGGGACACCGGTTGAGATTGTGCTGAATCCGTTGGGGGTTCCCAGCCGTATGAATGTGGGACAAGTTTTGGAAACACACCTGGGCGTTGCCGCGAAGGCGCTCGGATTCAAAGTCGCGACTCCGGTGTTCGACGGAATCAAAGAGAAACAGATTGGCGAATACTTGAAGGATGCCAGAAAGAAGGAGGGCTTCACCTGGGTGCAAGACAACGGTAAAGCGCGCCTTTTTGATGGACGCACTGGCGATCCGTTCGATCAGGAAGTGGTGGTTGGCCACATCTACATGATGAAGCTCGGTCACCTTGTTGCCGACAAGATTCACGCCCGCGCAGTCGGACCGTATTCGCTTGTTACTCAGCAGCCGCTTGGCGGCAAAGCACAATACGGGGGCCAACGCTTCGGCGAGATGGAAGTTTGGGCTCTTGAGGCGTACGGCGCCGCGTACACTTTACAGGAACTGTTGACTGTTAAGTCTGACGATGTGCAAGGCCGAACCCGGATTTACGAATCGATCGTGAAAGGCGACAACTCGCTCGAAGCGGGTACGCCCGAATCGTTCAACGTCCTGATTAAAGAAATGCAGAGCCTCGGCCTCGACGTGAAGGTGGGGGGGCAGCCGCCCAGCTTTCTGGAAAGCGTCGCATAATTTTTAAAATCACAATCATTCGAGAAAATCATGAACGAACATTCCTGGCGTGAGTTAGTGGGCGAAGAGCGTCCCGTGGGTTTTGATCAAGTCGCGATCGGTGTTGCGTCGAGCGACACGATGCGGTCGTGGAGCAAAGGGGAAGTCAAGAACCCGGAGACGATCAATTACCGCACATTCAAACCGGAGAAGGGTGGCCTTTTCTGCGAACGCATTTTTGGTCCGACGCGGGATTGGGAATGCTCGTGTGGAAAATACAAGCGCATAAAACATAAGGGAGTAATCTGCGACAGGTGTGGCGTAGAAGTCACTCTGGCACGCGTCCGCCGCGAACGGATGGGACACATCGAATTGGCGGTGCCCGTTTCACACATCTGGTTTTACAAGTGCATGCCTTCGCGGATCGGGCTTATGCTCGACATGAGCGCGCGCCAGCTCGAGCGCGTCATCTATTACGAAGATTACATCGTCATTGATCCGGGCAAGACGCCACTGCAGAAGACACAGCTGCTCAATGAAGTCGAGTACCGCGAGGCGCAGGAGCAATACGGCGAAGATTTCGTTGCCGGCATGGGCGCTGAAGCAATTCGGAAACTCCTGGCCGAGATCGACCTTAACAAGCTCAACAAAGAGCTCGAGAAAGCGATGGGTGCCACGAAGAGCAAGCAGATTCGCAAGAAACTAGCCAAGCGTCTCAAGCTCGTGCAAGGATTCCAGAATTCGCACGCGCGACCTGAGTGGATGATTCTCGACGTGTTACCGGTGATTCCACCGGATTTGCGTCCTTTGGTTCCCCTTGAAGGCGGCCGTTTTGCGACGTCGGACCTGAACGATCTCTATCGCCGGGTCATTAATCGTAATAACCGGCTCAAAAACCTCCTCCTCCTCAAAACACCAGACGTCATCATTCGCAACGAAAAGCGAATGCTCCAAGAGGCTGTAGACGCTTTGTTCGATAACGGTAGACACGGTCGCGCCGTGACTGGCGCCGGCAATCGGCCTCTGAAATCGCTGAGCGACATGCTGAAAGGTAAGGGCGGTCGGTTTCGCCAGAACCTGCTCGGCAAACGCGTCGACTACTCAGGTCGGTCCGTGATTGTCATCGGCCCGGAGTTGAAGCTGCATCAATGCGGGTTGCCGAAGAAAATGGCGCTCGTGCTTTTCGAGCCGTTCATTATTCGACGGCTGAAAGATCTCGGGTACGTGCACACGGTACGCAGCGCGAAAAAGATGATCGAGCGCCAGACGCCTGAGGTCTGGGACATCCTTGATGAAGTCACCAAAGGCCATCCGGTATTGCTCAATCGCGCGCCTACTTTGCATCGATTGTCAATTCAAGCGTTTGAACCACAATTGATCGAAGGCGAAGCCATTCGCATTCATCCGCTGGTTTGCACCGCTTACAATGCGGACTTCGACGGAGATCAGATGGCGGTGCATGTGCCGCTCTCAGTTGAGGCCCAAATGGAAGCGCGCATGCTTATGCTCGCTCCGAATAACATTTTCTCTCCCTCCAGCGGCAAACCTATTACGACGCCTTCTCAAGACATCACGCTCGGCTGCTATTACCTGACTCAAAATCCCCGAGGTCTGGGTAAAGACGGGCAGCGCTTACCGCTGTTTGGGGATGCAGCCGAAGCAGAATTTGCCATGGCAGAGGGCAGCGTTCACGCGCACGACCGGATCCGGATTAAGAACCCTGATTTTGGTAAGCAGACCATCTACGGGAATGCTGAAGCGAAAACCATCGAGACGACGCCAGGCCGAGTCATTTTCAATCAGATTTGGCCGAGCCAACTTGGATTTTTTAACAAGGCTGCCGGCAAAAAGCAGCTTAGCGATATTATCTGGCGGTGTTACCAAATCGCCGGGCCAGTGGAGACCGTCGCCACATTAGATAAACTTAAGGAGCTCGGGTTTAGGGAAGCGACCCGCGCCGGCATTTCGATTGGAATCTCGGACATGATCATTCCAAAGAGGAAAGAAACGGAATTGGAGAACGCTTACAAGCAGGTCCGCCAGGTGGAACAGCAATATCGCAAGGGTATCATCACCGACGGTGAGCGCTACAACAAGATCATCGATATCTGGACGCACGCCGGTGATCAGATTTCTAACGTGTTGTTCCGCGAGCTAGAGGAAAATCAGGACCGGAAAGAGTATAATCCCATTCATCTGATGGTCGATTCCGGCGCGCGCGGAAATCGCCAGCAGGTGCGTCAGCTCGCGGGCATGCGCGGCTTGATGGCCAAACCTTCAGGCGAAATCATCGAGCGCCCGATCACGTCTAATTTCCGCGAGGGACTCAGTGTGCTCGAGTATTTCATTTCCACTCACGGCGCTCGCAAAGGTCTCGCCGATACAGCGCTAAAGACTGCTGACTCAGGCTATCTGACACGCAAACTGGTGGATGCTGCACAGGACGTGATCATCAATGAACAAGACTGCGGCACTGTAAACGGCATCGTGGTGCGTTCCATTTACGAAGGCGACGAGGAAGTCGTGGATCTTGGCCAGCGCATCATCGGGCGTGTTAGTTGCGAAACGATTGCCGACCCCGTTGAGAAGAAGAAGAAGATCGTCAAGGCCAACCAGTACATCGATGAGAAGATTGCCGCGGACCTTCAGCGTGTTGGCGTCGAGAGCTTGAAGATTCGTTCTGTTCTTACGTGCGAATGCGGCCGCGGTGTGTGCGCGATGTGTTATGGGCGCAACCTCGCGACTGGGCAGTTCGTCAAACTTGGCGAAGCGGTGGGTATCATTGCTGCGCAATCAATTGGCGAGCCCGGAACACAATTGACCATGCGCACATTCCACATCGGTGGAACCGCCAGCCAGACGTTTAAGCAGCCAATCATCAAGGCGAAGAACGATGGGACGGTGCAGTTTAATGACCTGCGCACGGTGCAGGCGCTCGATGGCAGCTGGATCGTTCTCAACAAGAACGGTTCAATTGGTGTGCATAACGCCGAAGGCCGCGAGCTTGAGCGTTATAACGTCGTGATCGGCTCCATGATCTCCAAAGGCGACGGAGCGACAGTTAAGAAGGGCGAAACTTTCGTTCAATGGGACCCTTACAATGTGCCAATTCTTACGGACAAAGGCGGAAAGATCGAGTTCCGCGATATGATTGCGGGTGTCACGATTAAGCGGGACGTCGATGAAGCGACTGGGCTCATGGGCACTGTGATCATCGAGCACAAGGAGGACTTGCACCCGCAGATTGTCATTGCGGATGACAAGAAGGAAGTGCTTGCAAGCTATTCCATCCCGGCTGGCGCTCACGTCATTGTCGAGGAAGGCCAGAAAGTGCGCGCCGGCGCGTTGCTCGCGAAAACGCCGCGCAAGATTGCAAAGACAAAGGACATCACAGGAGGTCTGCCGCGAGTGGCCGAATTATTCGAAGCCCGCCGGCCGAAGGACGCCGCTGAGATTGCCAAGATCGATGGAATTGTTGACATGGGCGGAACCGCCCGTGGAAAACGACGTCTCATCTTGAAAGATCCCGATACTGGAGCCGAGGAAGAGCATCTGATTCCGCTGACCAAGCATATCATCGTGTTTAAAGGCGATTTCGTGAAGAAGGGTCAGCAACTCACTGAAGGTCCAATCGTGCCGCACGAGATTCTGGAAGTCTGCGGTCCGCAGGAATTGCAGGAGCATCTGGTTAATGAAGTGCAAGAGGTCTACCTGTTGCAGGGCGTGGAAATTAATGACAAGCACATCGAGATCATCGTGCGCCAGATGCTGCGAAAGGTGAAAATTACCGATCCAGGCGATACGCCTTTGCTCTGGGGCGATCAGGTGGACAAACTCGCCTTCGAACAGGAAAACCAAAAGGTCGTCGAAAAGGGCGGTAAACCAGCGGAAGCCGTTCCTGTGTTGCTCGGCATTACGAAGGCGTCACTTGAAACTGACAGCTTTATTTCTGCCGCTTCGTTCCAGGATACGACCCGCGTGCTCACGGAAGCCGCCACACTCGGTAAGGTCGACAAGCTGCGAGGCTTCAAGGAAAACGTGATTATGGGTCATTTGATTCCTGCCGGGACAGGCTTCCCCGAGCATCGTCAGATCAAGCTCGTCGAAAAAGGCGAGCCGATTGGCGCGCCCGTGATGGAAGAAGCCGAGCCACAGCCGGCGATCGGGTAAGGGAAAGTTGGTGGTCTTTAGCTGAGAGCTGAGAGTGTTGTTGAAAACTCTCAACGCTCAACGTTGAACTCTCAATTGTTCGATTTCGACGCTTTGCTTTTTGAACGCGCGCTGGGTATCCTTCGCCTGTGCTGAATATGAAACACGTTCGGGACCGTTTGGGTCCGGACTTTCGGCCGTTCACAATTCATCTGACTGATGACCGAAGCTTCGAAGTGCCGCATCCTGGCTTTATTGCGGTCGGTCGCGGGTATGTCGCAATCGTGGACGAAAAAACGAATCGTCTGCACGAAATAGACGCGCTTCACATTGTCTCGCTGGACAGGGCTACTCCCGCCGACCAAACTTCGGACGGAAGTTAGCCTTATGTCGATTGTCACCAGAACGGGTGATGGGGGCGAAACTTCGCTGATGTATGGGCGGCGCTTGTCAAAGGCCGATCCCCGGGTTGAAGCTTACGGATGTGTCGATGAGTTGACCGCCGCGCTCGGTCTGGCCCGATCCAGTTCGTCCGATAAATTGATTTCGGACGAGATCTTCGCCGCCCAAAAAGATTTGATTGTTGTGATGGGTGAGCTGGCAACGGCGCCAAGCGATCGGGAACGTTACGTTAAAGATGGCTTTCAACTTACGAGTTCAGCGATGGTGGACCGTATTACAGCGGTCATTTTCGAACTCGAGAAAGACAAAACACTTTATCCGAAAGATTGGGTGATCCCCGGCGCCACCGCACTTTCCGCGGCTCTCGATTTTGCTCGCGCAGTGTGCCGCCGCGCCGAGCGCCACATCGCGGCATTCAGCGCCGGAGAAAAGGATTTTAACGCCGAGATTTTGCGCTACCTCAATCGCCTTTCCGATCTTTGCTGGATTCTCGCCAGATACGCCGAGAAAGCCACCATCACTCATCACTGACCTGCCCGCCATGCCGTAGTCATACGAAGGCAGGTCACGCCGTAGGTTTAGCGAAGGCGGATCAACTATCCGCCTCCCCAAAAATCCCTCCCCACAGAGCTAATTTCCGCTATTTTCCGCGCTTCATATCGGAAAAAGTTTCAGCTAGGGTTTTGCCTCACAAATGGCTTCGTTGGTATCCAAGGGGATAATCGTCTTGAAACCGGAAAACGTTGCTCAGCTCGTCTTCTTCATTCGTGGAGAAAAGGTCCTGCTCGATGCTGATCTCGCGATGCTTTATGGCGTTGAGCCGCGCGTCCTGAATCAGGCGGTGGCGCGAAACCGCAAACGTTTCCCAGCGGACTTCATGTTTCAGGTTTCAGCTAGCGAGTACGACGCTTTGACATCACAGATCGTGATCTCAGACAAGGATGATGCCCGAGGCGCTCCAGCTTTGAGATCACAAATTGTGATCTCAAAGAAAGGCCGCGGCGGACGCCGCTACCGCCCGTATGCCCTTACCGAGCAAGGCGTCGCCATGCTCTCGAGCGTGGTGCACAAAGTCTCCAATCGATACTGGCCAAGCTGACCGCACAACTATAACATTCATTCGTGACGACAACATTGACCATCGATGATGAGCTTTTCGACGCCGCGGCTCGTGCCATGAACTCGGCTGATCCGAACGAAGTAGTTGCGCGCGCGCTGCGTCTGGCAGCCGAGGACTCAATAGAGCTATACAGCCCCGAGCGTATTGCCGAGTTCGAGCGCGCTGAGAAGGAGCTGGAGGAGTTCTTTCGCCGCAAAGGACTGCGTTAACCCAGCCGAATGCGGATCTTTCTCGATGCAAACATCCTCTTCTCTGCCGCCAATTCCTCCGGCTCAATACGACAGCTTTTGAACATCGCTCGCGGAGCGGGACACGAATGTTGGGCCGACGAACACGTCATTCGCGAAGCGCATCGCAATCTCTTTCTCAAGCAACGAGAACGAGTCGCTGATTTCGAACGGCTACTCACAGAAGTCCAATGCGCGACGAAACTCCCAAACCTGTCACTTCACGGGCTTGAGGCGCCATTACCAGAAAACGACCGCCGGGTTCTCGCCGCCGCGATTGCACTTGAATGCGATGCGTTACTTAGCGGCGATCAGACACATTTCGGACCGCTCTAACGGCAAAATTGTGAACGGCGTAAAGATTTGTTCGCCCCGCCAGCTTGCCGAGGACATGGTCAAATAGACGATCACCGATCACTGATCACGAATCACTATTCACTTCTGACGCTCCCTTCTCCCTTTCCCCGTCTCTCAGCTCTCAACTCTCAACGCTCAGCCTTCTTTTCCTGCCACTGATCACCAGTCACTATTCACCATTCGCTTCCTCGCCTCCCTCCGTCTCTCAACTCCGTAAAAGGGGCGTGGCTCCGACTGAGCTTTACGCTCTCAACCCTCAACTCTTCCCTGTTCACCGATCACTAGTCACTAATCACTTTCTCCAATCTAGCTCCCATCTTGTACCGCTTTCAGCCCGCGCTTGCGCAAGAAATCATGCAGCGGCACGAGGATGATCATCGAGAAATAAACCCAGCCGCTCCATTGGATCTGTTCTGTCGGCAAAGTAAGCGCAAAGATCAGCGCCACGATCCCGACGCTCACCGGGACGCTCCAGCCGGTCAGCTCACCGCGCGTCACCAGTCTTTCCAGTGCATTCAATCGCAACGGGTCACGCAATTGCCAGGCACGCAGATTCAGGAGCA
>JBGPNR010000002.1:0-28430 GCA_041487635.1 Candidatus Udaeobacter sp.
AGCGTATCGCGCACGTGCAACCCAAATGAGTCTTCGTCGCTAGTCACGCAAGCGATTCCACCCTGTGCCCAGGCGGTGTTTGTGTCCGCGCCTTTGCGTTTCGTAATAACAGCGACCGATCCGTGCTTTGCAGCTTTCAATGCAAAACTCAGACCGGCGATGCCACTGCCGATGACCGCGAAATCGTATTCTTTCATCGCCGTGAAGCAGGCAATCTTGCCTGCCAGGGATAATTGCTCAAACACGCAGACAGGATCGTCTGCGTCACGATGTGCTCCTTCATCCTAGCCGGATGTTATCGATCAAGCGCGTTTTCCCGAAGAATACAGCCAATACGAGCAACGAATTTGGCCGGGAGGTTTCAACCGGTTGAAATGTTTCAGCATCGACAAGCTCCACGTAATCGATCCGCGCCAGCGGCGCGTCGTTGATCACCTTTCGGGCAAGTGCGATGAGATCTCTCGCAGATTTTTTGCCGGCATCTGTCGCGGCCAGCAACCCCTTGTACAAAACTGTCGCTTGTTTCCGCTCTTCCACATTCAAATACTGATTACGCGAACTGCATGCCAGCCCGTCATGCTCGCGCACGGTGGGCACAGCAATAATGTCGATCTTAAAATTGAGATCGCGTACCATGCGGCGAACGATCGCCAGTTGCTGAAAATCCTTCTCGCCAAATACCGCCGCGTCCGGCGAAAGAATATTGAACAACTTCGCGACCACGGTGCAAACCCCGCGAAAATGTCCGGTTCGCGATTTTCCCTCCAGCGTCTCCGAAAGAGAAAATTCATCCACGAACACCGAACGATCGTCCGCATACATTTCCGCGGCACTGGGACGGAACAAGAAATCGACGTCCTTATCTCGACAAAATTCCTCATCGGCTTCCTGCCTGCGCGGGTATCGCTCGTAATCGCTTCCCGGCTCAAACTGGAGTGGATTCACAAAGATGCTCACCGCCACTTCACCTTGCTGACCAGCACTTCCTCGAGCCACGCGAATCAACTCAGCATGCGCCTTGTGTAGCGCTCCCATGGTAGGCACCAGCACTCGCCGCTTTGAGCGCTCCAGTGATTGCGCTTCAGCAACCGTTGTAATAATTCGCATCGCTGAACGAGAGTTGATCATCGAACGGCTTCCAGAGATTCCTCCGAGCCTTCGCACAACGCTACAGCCAGGCAAGCGACTTCGCTCCGAATGACAGACCGGTACAGCGTGCGTCACGCTGCTTCGAGCCAAATGGCCTGGCGCGCGAATCGAAATCTCTTGTGACCAAAATTTTGCCAGCCAGCGCGTAGCGCGAGATCGCGCATTTCGGTAAATGAAAATGCGCGCTCGGCGGACAGTCGTGCGTCATGGCGGGTCATCGGTTCACGAAAAATCAACTCGGTCAAAAGATGAACGCCAGCCTGCAGGAGAAATCCCCGCCGCAAGTCTGACACCAGAACAAATTTCCGGGACAGCTCGCGACATCGTCGCAACACACCTACTGCGTCTTCATCGCTGAAATGATGAAGCGCAAGCGTACAGAGCACGACGTCATATTTTCCAACGGAATCCCATTCAAGAATATCGGCTTGGCGATAATAAATTTCCGGGTAGCCGGTGCTCAATCTCGTGGCGACCTCCAATGTTGCAGGCTGTCGATCTAAAGCGCCAATCTCGACTTGCGCGCCAATCTTGCGTGCGTAATCGGCAATTAATCGCGGAATGTCGCCGGAGCCGGTAGCAAAATCGACAATACGGGTGCGAGCACCCGGGCGGAGCCAGCGGCGCATAAAGGCCAGAACAAGACCATAGCTGCCGAACCAGCGATTCAGTTGCCGGATACGTTGCAGGTCGCGCTCTAACTCGGCCGAAACCGGTTGCGGCCGATCCATCATTTCTAAAACGGCCGGATCGAAGCTTCGCTTCATTGAAGAGATGTAATGGCGGTTTGCCGGAACCGCCGGCGGCGATCGAGATCAATCGCCACTATTCAAAAACCTCTGCCAAGATTCTGGCAATTCTGCATTCTCGATTTCGCTTGCAATGCGTCCCTCGAATTCGGGACGAAAAACGGTGCTGGTCCCATAGACCATGACCACGTCTTCCGATCCTTCTACTCGAACGGCGTGCGCGACGCCGGGGGGAATGACGACTCCCGCATTGTTACTGCTCTGATGATTGTCGCCATCGATGAAGAAACGCATAATGCGCTTGGAAAAACCAGCCCGCACATCGCACAAAATCATCTCCACCCGTCCTTGGAGAAAAAACATGACGTCCCACTGTTCGTCATTGTAACGACGCAGCGAATAATTTTGGGGGCCGCGCATGAACAAACGTCGCAGCCATTTCTCGGCGGTCGTGTCGGGCGGAATACTTGGCGGATGCACATGAAATCCCTTGGCGCTGGGTGCAAACATGCGCGCGGCCGACCATTGCTTCGGCCAAAATCCGATTTTCGCCAGAACTCCCTCGTCGCGGCGGACAAATTCACCAAAAACTCCGCGATGACGCTGGGAATGGATCGTGCGAGAAAAAATTTCCACGCCTGGAATCCAGACGCGCTTTATCTCCGGCCTCGACCGGTCCGCCTTTGCCAGTTCGCCGGCAGGAATACCTGCGTGCGCGATTCGTTGCGGCAAAGAGCTCAATTTATAATCGCGCGGACTCAATGCATTTCGCGCCGCCTCGCTCACGCCCAGCCACAAACTTGTTTCGCTTTTATTCATATCAGTCTTTTCAAGGGGTTACTTGCCTAGCGAGAAATCCGCGCGCTCGCGAGAAAGATTTGGATTGTAATAAGGATCGCCATGCAGAACGCCAGCCCAGCGTTGCTCCATTATCCCCTGCCCAGCCATGTCTATTTTGCCCGGTGCGTCATGCCAATAAAGCCTCGCTAAAGGAGTGTAAACAATCAGATAACCCGCACGCCTCATTTTCAGACAAAGATCCACGTCGGCGAGCACGCCTGACAGATTTGCGTCGAATCCTCCCACCTCCTGAAAAATTTCGCGCCGCGTGAGCATACACGCGCTCGATACCGCACTGCAATTGCGAGTCAGTTGTAGCTGGCGGTTCGCCGCCCCGGCATGGTCTGCTGGGAAACCGCGATAAGCCGGCTGCGCAATATTATTGGCGCCGACAACAATTCCCGCGTGTTCAACCACGCCGCTTGGATTTAGCAGCCGGGCGCCGACCGCGCCGACTTCCGCCCGCTGGACGTGCTCAGCCATAATCGTGAGCCAGTCCGGCTCGATCACTTCGATACCGTCGTCAAGAAAAAGAAGCCACGGGCTGTCGGTCTGCTCGACCGCCTGATTTTTCGCTGTGGAATCGTCCGCCGCGTCTGACAAATACAGCAAACGATGCGAGTAACGTGTGGCAACTTCCGGGAATTTCTTGTCAGCGTGGACGATCACAACCTCGTAGTTCGGGTAGCTTGTCTGGGCCGTCAGCGTTTCGAC
This sequence comes from Candidatus Udaeobacter sp., assembly GCA_041487635.1. Classification (GTDB taxonomy): domain Bacteria; phylum Verrucomicrobiota; class Verrucomicrobiia; order Chthoniobacterales; family UBA10450; genus Udaeobacter. The sequence goes on from JBGPNR010000002.1 coordinate 3,453, forward strand.
GCACCGCTCGAGCGACTCCAGACCGTGGCAACTCCGAATGATTACGGAAATTTTTCTCGCTTCCAACAGTTCGCGTCTGACACAGAATGCGTGCGTGCGCCAGTCCACAGCAACGTGAGCCGGTTCGCTGCGACGCTTTAGGTGATCTTCAATTGCCAGCCGTGAGGCTTCCAGCTGTCCCGGTTTTTGCCGGACGCTGATCGCACTGGAACTTTCACTGCGCCGCCAGTGATACAGGACACGCGGGATATGATGAATTCGGTTGGTGCGCTCGATGATCCGAAAGAAGAGATCGTAATCCTGCGCACTATCGATTTGTGAACGGAACCCACCAGCTTTTCGCAGAAGGTCCCGCCGCACTGCGGTCAAATGACCTAAATAATTGCACGAGAGAAAGAAATCCGGCGACCAATCTGGCTTGAACAAAGGTGCCTCAAAACCGTCATCGCCGAGCTTGTCTTCGTCGGTATAAATTAGATCGGCATCGGGATGGTTTTGCAAAAGTTTTGCGATGTGGAAAAGCGCATCGGGTTCGAGCACGTCATCGTGATCGAGAAAAGTGACCCACTCTCCCTGCGCGAGTGCGATTCCATGATTTGATGCAGCCGAGATTCCTCCGTGTTTTCCGAGGCTCGTCAGTACAATGCGCTGGTCGCGCGCGGCAACGCAAGGCAGCATGCGGAGCAACTCGATGCCGGTCGATCCATCGTCCACGAGCACGAGCTCCCAGTTTTCATATGCAGGTGCGAGGACTGATTCGACGGCTTCTTCCAGCCGTTGCACAGGCGTATCAAAAACTGGCGTAATAACACTGATGAGCGGCCGTGAGCCGAATGGGCGCGCCTCATCCCGCATCCGCTTCAGATCCTGCGCACTCGCACGATGTCGTTCGAACCACCTTTGATATTCGTTAGACCCAACAGGCGTGGATTTTCCCCGCTTCCGGCCAAGCTTTTTCCATACCGTTTGAGCCAGCTTTTGTGGAAGGCGGTACGGCGCGAGGAACACCTGAGCAATTCTACGCTCTGGCGATTTGCGCAGTTTTTGCTTCTGCTCCTTTAGTAACCTTAGTTCGCGCCTGTATTCTTTTAATTTGAGGAGTTTTTCCTCTAGCGAGGCGATATGACGCTGTGCTCCTTCCAATTCGGAGCCATGAATTTCAAGTGTTCGCCGCAACGCGCCCAGCTTGCTGTTCAGTCGGGCAAAAGCCATCTCAATAGCAAGCACCCGCTCGTTAACTGCTTGCCCTGGCAAATGCCGAAGGCACACGGCTCCCGAATGCAGATCCATCAGGTCGTATTCGTAATTGGGGACAAACCCAAAGCGGGTGAAACGCTGCACAAGTTCGGGACGCCGCCGAGCAGGGTCAGCCCCAGGTCCAGGCACCAGGACAATTGTGTCTGCGCAGCCCGAGAGCGCTTCCGCCACCGTATCGTCCTCGTGTTCTGCTGACGAATAAAACCAAACCGCGGTTGGAAAGCGCGCTTTGCCTGTGTCCTGACTCAGCTTCGAAGCCAGCTCGTCAGGAGGCCACACGTCAGCTTCTCTGCCCGCTTCTGCGAATTGAGACTCCAGTTCCCGAGAGTTGCCTCCGATGACGAGAAATCGGCCGTGCTCGAACCTCCGCGAGATCGCGCGCGCGAAATCAGAATCAAAAGAAGAGTGATCTGCTGACGACACCGCTGACATTATATTGGTTGAAGCTAGCCGCAGGCAAATCTACCCTGCCGCGCTACACTCCGAAACGGCCGGTTCTGCAAATGCTCGATTTTGTCGTTTACCTCCTCTTTCGCGCGGGGTCGGCCATTTCCGCGGCACTGCCATTGCCGTTGCTGTTTGCTGTTGGGCAATTGCTCGGCTCTTGTGTGTGGCTCGTTTCTGGGAAATATCGGCAGCTCGCGGAACGCAACGTTGCAATTGCGTTTGCCGATGAAAAGTCGCCGCGCGAATTGCGTCGCCTTGTACGCCGCCATTTTCGGCTGCTCGGCGCCAATTTCCTTTGCAGTGTCAAACTCACTGCAATGCCACCAGAGAAAATCCTTCGCCGGGTCAAGGTCGAAAATATCGAGGCGATGGCCCGCGAATTTCGCGCGGGCGTTCCCGTGGTACTCGTTTTGAGTCACCTGGGAACGTGGGAATTATTCGCGCAGTTAATGCCGAAATTTGTCGGGTTCGTGCGAAATGCGAGCGTCTATCAGAAACTTGGCAATCGTTTTATTGACGAACATGTGCGCCGGACGCGCAGTCAAACTGGGCTGGAATTATTCGATCGCCAGGCCGGATTTGAGCCGGTGATCGAGTTGCTGCGCTCCGGCGGTGGCGTGGGCGTTTTGTCCGACCAACACGCTGGCGATCACGGACTGTGGACGCCGTTCTTCGGAAGACTGGCGTCCACTTCGCCTCTGCCTGCGTTGCTCGCGAAGCGCACCCGGGCGGCGATTATTGCTGCTGGGGTTTACACAATCGGTCCAGCGCGCTGGCGCATGGTGTTTACCGAGCGGTTTGACCAACCTGGCGGTTCCGTTGCAGAGCTCACCTCGCGAATAAATGAGATCATCGAGAAACAAATTCGCGTCGCCCCGGAAGATTGGTTTTGGGTTCATAATCGGTGGAAAACGCCCGAGCCAAATTTTCTTCTCGCGCGATACAAACGCGGCCTCTATCTGCCGCCGGGGATTTCAGCGCACGATCTAAAGCCATTTCGGATTCTGATTCGTTCAAGTAACTGGTTGGGCGATGCTGTGATGAGCGTGCCCACCGTGCGCGCGATCAAGAACGGGCGCCCCGACTCACGAGTGACAGTCGCCGCGCCTGTGAATATTGCGCCGATGTGGAAGCTTGTTCCTGAAGTGGATACAATTATTCCATTGCCAAATGATTCGCTTCTTCCGGTTATCTCGTTGCTCAAGCGACAACGGAATTTCGACGTTGCGATTCTTTTTCCAAATTCGCTGCGCGTTGCGCTTGAATCCTGGCTAAGCGGAATTCCGCGCAGGGTCGGTTATCGCGGACACTGGAGGAGATTGCTGCTGAACCAAACCGTGCGCGAGCCGCGAAAACCAGGTCCGCCCGAACACCATTCGCTCCGGTTTCTTCGGATCGCGCGCGAGTGCGGCGCAGAAACGCCCAACGCCCAACCCCTTCCTCAAACATCAAACCTCAAACCTCAAACCTCCAAACTTGGTCTTTGTCCCGGCGCAGAGTACGGCCCGGCTAAGAGATGGCTCCCGGAGCGATTCGCCGAGGTGGCCGCACAGATTAGCGCGCAATCATCGGCACAATGGATTTTGTTCGGAACGGAGAACGACATGGCAATAGGAGATCAGATCGCGACTGCGATTGGCGACCATTGCGTGAATCGGATAGGCCACACAACGCTTGATCAACTCATCGATGAACTACGGGAATGTCGCTTAGTGCTTACCAACGATACCGGTACGATGCATCTGGCTGCTTTGCTCGGCGTGCCCGTGGTCGCTATTTTTGGCTCTACTGAGCCGCGCCTGACCGGTCCGCTCGGAGATGGCCACATTATCCTGCGACACCATGTCGAATGCAGCCCCTGTTTCCTCCGCGAATGTCCAATCGATTTCCGCTGCATGAAGGCCGTCCGGTCTGAGGAAGTGGCTGATGCAGTGCTGTCGATTCTGGGCGAGAAACGTCAAATCTGATACTTCAAAGGATACTATGGCTGCGCCGCGAATCCGCACAGACGTGCAAGTGATGTTTTTCGACACCGACTGCGGAGGCGTCGTGTCTAACATCGCTTATCTGCGTTTTATTGAGATCGCGCGCACACACCTGGCCGAAGAACTCGGCCTTCGCCTGGCCGAAATGGCTGAAAAGCAAACATATCCCGTGGTGGTACGTACGGAGATTGATTATCGCCGCGCGGCCAAACTTGGAGATCGGCTCGTGATTGAGGGCTGGCTCCATCAGGTGGAACGCGCGCGGTTCTGGTGCGGATTTCGGATCACAAGACCGAAGGACAGCATGTTGATTGCGCAATGCCGTCAGATGCTCGCGCTGATCGAAATGCCAACGAAGAAACTGCTGCGTTTGCCCGATCACTGGCAAGAATACCGCACAGGCGATGCCGCGCATAATCCCAAAGGCGAATGTGAAATAGGAATTGTTTCTCACGAAGAACGCATTGAATGACCGCAGCCACCCAAAGCTTACGCCTTGAAGAAACTCTGCTCGAGCCGCCGGCGCTGCCTCCGCCGCCGACACGTCACGCGTTGCTCGCGATTCTAATTGCGTTAGCTGCGCTGTTGCACGTAGCGACGATAGGCAGCGGCGATCTGTACAGTGAGACCGAAGGGCAATATGCGGGAGCCGCCCGAGAGATGGTTGAATCCCATCAATGGCTCCTGCCAACGAACGACGGCATCCCGCGCCTGCAAAAGCCGCCGCTGCTCTACTGGCTCATTATTATTTCCTTCAAGCTCTTTGGCGTAAGCGCTGCAGCTGCACGCCTTCCGGTTGCGCTTGCAGTCGTCGCCTCGGTTGCCCTGATTTTTCTGATTGGGGAAAAGCTCACGGATTACTGGCGCGGCTTCATTGCCGGCCTGATTTATCTTAGCTTCTGCGGCACATTTCTGCTCGCGCGCATCGTCATGCCCGAACCGCTGGTCAGCGCGTTCATCGCGGGCGCGATGTTCTGTGCTGTGTCCGGTTATCAGCGGCGGCGGCATCGGCGTGCCTGGTTCGCCGGATTTTGGATTTGCTCGGCCTTCGCCTGCTTGACCAAAGGATTGCTCGGCGTCCTTTATCCGGCGGCGATTCTTGTATTGCTGTCAATTTTCTATCGCGAAGCACAGGTGCGATATCGCGCGCTTTTGCGGTGGGAATATGTAGCAATCTTTCTCTTGATTCTTGCTCCCTGGCATATCTGGGCGGAATTACATTTTCCGGGGTATTTTCGGTATCAGGTCAGTACGGAATGGTGGGGACATCTGCGCGGGCTCACCGACGAGACGCATGATTACAAGGGCATGCCTGCGTACCAATTTCTGCTCATGCATTTGGCCTGGTGGTTTCCGTGGTCCATCGTACTGCTGCCCGGCGTGCTTTTCGCATGGCGTCGCGTGATGCGCCTGCACGACATTAATTTCTCCGATGCGTTGCCGCTCTGCTGGATGGCTGTTGTTTTTGTGCCACTGCTTTTTCTGGGCCAACGGCAGGATTATTATTCGATGAGTATGTGGAGCGCGGTTGCGCTCGTGGCAGCGGTTGTATGGGACCGGATGCCGCAGAGGTTGCGCGCCGCAGGTGCAATCGCAGTGGGTGTCACTGGAATGATGAGCGTCCTGGCGGCGTTCTTGCTCATCGGAGCCGCGCGCGCTTTGAACGGAAACTGGGGGACGATGGACGCGCGATGGACCGCATGGCGGGCGTTACACGAGATGCCCATGTCAGCCTTGCTTGTAATTCGGCCGGTGCTCGCGACTACCGGTGTTTCTCTCGTACTTCTCTCACTGCTGGCACTCTATTGTATCTTCAGACGGCGCGAGAAACTCGCCGCCGTTGCGTTGGCTACAGCCATGATTCCAGGCGGGCTTAGCATGATCGAAGGGGTCACGCGAACCGCGCCTTATTTCTCACTCGCAGATGTAGCGCGGTATCTAAATCCGCGCCTCGATGCTGGAGGCGATGCGATTTTTGAAGGCCCGTTCGACGACAGCAGCAGCCTTGTTTTTTATCTGAACCGGAAGTTCCTTCTTGTGAATCAAAACCGCCAGAAAGCGGCCCCGATCGGCAAACCCTCGATAGATATTTTCGTGAATGAAGAGGCGGTGTTGGAAAAATGGGTTGGAGCTGATGCGGTTTATCTCATCGTGGAACAAGGCCGGGCGGATTATTGGAAACAGTTATTGACCAGCCGCTTTCACATTTATCACCAGGTCATCACGTCGGGGACGTACGTAGTGCTTGGCAACCAACTCTGAGCGCGCCGCTACAGCGTTTGAAAAATTCCCGCGCTGGCTTAATATGGCGGCTCATTTTCATTGTAACTCTTGTAACTTTTTAGCTACATCCATGTCGCAACATCGCAGTTTAAAGGGGACTAGTACCATCGCCGCCAGGCGGAATGTGCTGAAACGCTTCGAGCGCGTCGAGCTTCTGAAGAAGCGCGGTCAATGGAAAAAGGACAGTAAAGTCATGGGCCTGCCGAAAACCAAGCCGGACGTTTAGGCCCGTTGAAGCGTTGAACGGTTGAATTGTTGAAGCGGGTACGGGTTTGACGCTTTAACCTTCAACGATCCTGATGCGCTTGAACCGTTTCCTCGCGGCTGCCGGCGTTGGTTCGCGGCGACATTGTGATGAGTTGATCGCGGAGGGTCGCGTTACCATCAACGGGAAAGTCTGCACTAACTTCAGCGCACAGCCGGCCCCGCACGACCACGTCAAAGTTGATGGCAAACTCGTTCGTGCCGCTCCCGCTCTTACCATCATGTTGCACAAACCCGCCGGATTTGTTTCGACCCGAAGAGATCCGCACGCGCGCGATACAGTCTTCGATCTACTTCCGCAAAAACTTGCGCGCCTCTTCAACGTCGGCCGTTTGGACGCGCAGACTGAAGGTCTGCTTCTGCTCACAAATGATGGCGAACTGGCGCAGCGACTTACACATCCGCGTTATAAGGTCGACAAGGAGTATGAAGTTACATTGGATCGGCCCTGGGACTCAGCACTCGCCCCGAAATTGCTCCGCGGAATTTTTCTCGACGGCCAGCGAGCAAATTTGGCACAACTTCACTCCGTCTCGCCCACGCGTCTGCGCGTTGTGCTGCAACAGGGAATCAATCGGCAGATTCGCCGCATGTTTGAAGCTGTTGGGTACCGCGTTAAACATCTTGTCCGTGTTCGACTCGGAAATCTTCGCCTTGCCGATTTGCCGCGTGGGCATTGGCGTCCACTCACAAAACGCGAGTTGCGATCTTTGGAGGGGCGAGCTCCGGCGAGCCCGCACTCGGCGTCGCAGGAGTTCCGCCCTCCACTGTGAAACTCGACGGTTGTAACGTTCTCATCACGGGGGCTTCCGCTGGCATAGGCCGCGAATTTGCGCGGCAGCTCGCCGGACGTGCGGACTCTATGATTTTGGTTGCGCGACGTGAGGACAGGCTGGCTGAGCTTCGTGATGAGCTGCAAGAGCAGCATCCAAGTCTTGCTGTTCAGATTCGGCAAGTTGACCTCGCTGATCCTGCGCAATTACCGGAACTAATGGAGTGGTTCGATCGCGAAAACATCAATGTCGATCTTTTAATTAACAACGCCGGACTTGGGGATAGCGGTCCTTTTGCAACAAGCGATCCCATTCGCAACGAGCAAATGACGCTAGTAAATGTGGTGGCGCTTACTTCACTCACTCGCCACGTCCTTCCGCAAATGATCGCAAAACGCCGTGGCGGTATTCTAAACGTCAGTTCGTCGGCTGGCTTCCTTCCGGTGCCTGGTTCTGCCGTTTATGCGTCTACCAAGGCTTATGTTACTAGTTTCTCCGAAGCGCTTCGAGCCGAACTCCATGGAACAGGCATAAGCGTATGCGCGTTATGTCCGGGCCCTGTTCGAACGGAATTTCAACAAGTCGCCAGGCGCCCGGATGGCCGGCCGGAGATCGGCCCGAAATTCGTTCTTGTTCCGGTAGAACAAGTCGTGCGAGATGCAATAAATGGGCTTGAGGCAGATAGGCCGATCGTCATTCCTGGATTTGCGATGAAGCTTGCAATGCTTCTGGCTCGACTTTCGCCGACGCCGCTATTGCGCGTGCTATTGCGGCGTTACTCGAGCCGAGACTCAACCGTGTAACATCAGTTTGGAACATCTCTGAGAACTGCGAGAGACTGCCAAAGCTGCAACCAATTGTGGTCGCTAGCGAAGACCATACGGTGTGTAAAGAGAAGATCCAAAGACCGTGCGGCGTGAAGTGCAATGCGTCGCGCCATCGCCGAAGCGCTACAGCACGCAGGACACTTCTGCTTGCCGTCATTGCCTCGTCATGCGTAAACAAAAGCGGCGGTTCGGGTTCGACCGCCGCTTTAGAAAGTTCCGAAAGTCGCTGAGGACAGCGACCGCTACAGCCTCATTTGTACTTAACCGAGCAACCGTATGGCTTTGTCTGTGGCGTCGTGACGGGCTTGCCCGCGAGCGACTCATCCAAGGCGACCTTCACGTAATTAGTCGAGCTTGGAATGTCGGCTGGATTCGGACTTGCTTTGCTGTCGATTGCGCCTTCATAGGCGATTTTTCCTTCCGGATTAATGATGACCATGTCGGGCGTGTTCTTGGCGCCGTACGCGCGCCCTGCTTTGCCTTCCGGATCGAGAAGCAACGCCGTCTGCCGCGTCTTCCAAGATTCAGCGATCTTCTGCGCCTGTTCCGGCGTGATATTGCCTTCCGTGCCGGGCGCATTGGAATCGATGGTCAACCAGACCACTCCTTTACTCGTGTATTGATCCTGCAATTTTTGCATGTTGCCGCTGCCGTAATGCTTCTTCACGAACGGGCATTCCGGATTAAACCATTCGAGCACGACATATTTGCCCTTGTATTGCGAAAGCGAGTGGGTGCCGCCCTTCCCGTCCGGGAGCGAAAAATCAGGCGCAGCGCTGCCCACCGGAGGCGGATCGAAAGCATAGACTGCAGTAGCAATTAATGATGATGTGACAACGGATAACAATATTTTCGTGTTCATAGATTGGTTAGAAACAAACTTTCCGAGATGGTTCAATTTCTGGCAAGTAACACATTTGTAACAAACCCGGCAAAAATTCAAATGGTAGGGCGCGACCGCTCGCCACGGCGGAGCCCGTCCACGGCGGAGGCGGGCCGGGTGCGCCGGGGATTGCGGGAGATTTCGCGAATCCGATTATTTACCCTCTCTACCTGCTCAACTTCTCCGCCAGATTGCGAAGCCCGGTGACAAATTGCGATTCGTCAAATCGACGAGTTGCGCGATCACGCTGCTCACAAAAACCGAGGCATTCCCCTAAAATTTATTGTGAGGCGACTTTGCCCGCGACGGTTTCGAGTTTCTCCAGGACCATGCTTTTGGTAAGCAGTTCCGGAAAGACGATTGGCTCTTCGTTTTTTGCCGGGTAGAGCACGTATAGCGGGACGCCGGGGCGACCGAATTGTCGCAGCAATTTCGTGATGACCGGATCGCCGTTGGTCCAGTCGGCTTTCATTTTCACGATGCCCCGACGTTGAAATGCTTCTCGCACGTCTTGACTTTCGAGAACACTGGCCTCGTTGAATTTGCAGGTAAGACACCATGCGGCGGTGAAATCGACAAAAACAGTGTGGCCTTGCTCTAGTTCAGCCTGCAATCGATCCGGTGCGAACACCTGCCAGTCTCCTTTTAGTCGTGAGTCGCCGGAAGCAAAGTTAGTGGAATGAAATTTGTCTCCGATGAAATAGATGCCGCTCGCGACCACGATGACGAGCATGAGCACGAGCACGATGCCTCGTTTCGTCGCTGATGCTGTCGGCGAAACGAACGCGCCTTTCATCCAACAGGCCACGCTGATCACCAACAGGAAACAGCTTGCCCAAATCGCTCCCTCCAGACCGCGCTGGGCGCCGAGCACGTAAAGAAGAAAGAGCAGCGTCGCGAGCAGCAGGAAGCCCATGAATTGCTTCACATGCAGCATCCAGGCGCCGGGCCTTGGCAGAAATCGCAGCCAGGCAGGTTGAGCGCTTAAAAGCAGATAAGGCGCGCTCATGCCAGCTGCGATGGCAATGAATATTGCCAATATGATTGTGGCCGATTGCGAAAATGCGAAGCCGAGCGCGGTGCCGAGAAACGGCGCAGTGCACGGCGTGGCCAACACAGTTGCGAATACGCCTTGGAAGAAGGAGCCAAGATCATCTTTGCGCTCGCTCGTCGAGAGCAAACCGCGAGAAAATCTTTGCGGCAGGGAAATTTCGAATACACCAAAGAGATTCAAAGCGAACACGAGCACAATCACGCTCAGCACGAGAACAAAATAAGGATTTGTAAATTGAAAACCGCCCCACGTGACGTCGCGTCCTGCGGTTTTGAGCGCGATCAGCAGCAGCGCCAGCGCAATGAACCACGCAAAAATCCCTAGCGTGAAAGCAATGCCGCTCCGGAAAATTTTCTGACGGCTTTGACCGGCCTGCTGAATGAATCCAAAAATCTTCAACGAAATCACCGGCAACACGCACGGCATCAAATTTAAGATGATGCCGCCGAGAAAGCCGAAGAGCAGGAAAGTGAGGAAGCCCCGTGCGGGCGCCGGACGAGCCGTCGAAGCAATCGACGCAGTCGTAATCTGCCACCCCGCGCGGTCTTCACCGTTTGGCTTCTGGGAAAAAACAACAAGGCCCGCCATGGACGACAAATTCTTGCCCGATGACTCAATGGGAATTCGGAAGACAATTTCATTTTTGCTCCGTGATTCGACGGTTGGATGGCCAACAACGGTGCCTTCATCCGGCAACGGAAAGAAATCGACCGCCGGATAATTTGCCAATGTCTCGCTGGTGATTTTCAAGCGAAGATCGGACGCAACCCGACCCCATTCGGCAGTTGCCACGTTCGATCCCGGCCAGTTTTGCGGCAGTAAACGCCGGTAACGTGCGAAGAGCTCTGCGTTCGCCAGCTGGCTGCTTGCCGATACCGGCAGCTCCAATTCCAATGTTGCGCTCCCAGGGATGCAGATTTTCTCGCAGACCAGCCAACTTGCGTCGGCAACTAGTTTTATTGTCGAATTCCCAACTTTCGGCGGCGGCGTGACTTCCTGGGTGAGCAGGACTTCATCTACGTATCCGTAGGTTTGAATGTCGCCCGGATCGATTGTTTTTAGTGGAATCGGCCACTGAATCTCTCCGATTTTCCAGCCGGGTGGCAGCTTCCATTTCAATTCCGTGGGAAGACCAGCGTCACCGGAAAACTTCCAGTAGGTATGCCAGCCCGCAGCCATTCGCAGCAGTAAGCCGACGGTAAATGGCTTTCCTGGAACAATCGCATTCGTGTTGGCCAGCAACTCCGTCCTGACGAGTTGTTTTCCTTGATACGACTGGCTGAAGGCGTGCGGTGCGAACGCGAGAGCCGACCAGCACAGCACGAGTCTCAATGCCACTCTCATGTTATTAGTTAACACTCGCCTAACTTTACAGCAATCAATGACCTGTAGCCGCTTCGCTGCGCGAAGCGTGAATTTGAGGTTGCTATTCAAACGTGGACCATGTCGCCCACAGGGCGACGGCTAAAGAACGCTCGCTTTACGGCACGACAAAAATTTTATCGGTCCACGGATCCTTTACTTTGGTACCCGAAGCGTAACCGCTCACATCGACATATCTTCCGCTGCTATCAAACGGGCTGAACACGTACCCGGGCTTCTCAGGCACCGCTTTCGCAGTTGGAAATCCCGTCTGAGGATATGAAGGATGCCCGGGTGACGATGATTTTGTATTTGCCTGTGTCGTCTCTCTGCGAGGGACCTGCGCAGTTGTTCGGGACGAGCTTTGACTGCTTTCGGCCTGAAGCTTCGAGCTGCGCTGCGACTGCGAAGTCACCTGTTGCGATGAAACAGGCCGACCAAGCTCAGTGACATCCGATGACGTCGCCTCTGTCGTGCCAATCATGGTTGGTTCGCCGTGCCGCCCCAAAGCGTAATTCACCGGCGCGGTAGCGACACGATACGAACCGACGGCAACGTCCCGCGTTACATGGTAAGAAGTCGCTGCGACGTTTTTAGTCGTTCCACATCCAGCAAGCAAAACTGCCGCAAACAGCAAAGGTCCTTCCAGTGTCTTCATGTCGTTTGTAACAGATGTGCCTTCATCACGATATGTTCAATCATTTAATCGCCAGAACGTCGGCAATGAAACTTGAGATCTCCTCCTCGGTCGTCGACCACGAACACATCAGACGATAAACGTCGGGCTCGATAAATTTATAAAAACGCCAGCCGCGCTCGTGGAGACCGCTGGCCAGTCGCTCGTCCATCGACACAAACACCGCGTTTGCCTCGACTGGAAATACGCTCTCGATCGCTGCCTCCTTTTGCAAACGGCTCGCAAGAACGCTTGCCGCCCGGTTGGCATGCTGCGCGTGCCGCAACCAGACATTTCCAGTCAAAAGCCCTAGCCACGGCGCGGCAAGAAAACGCATCTTCGATCCGAGTTGCCCGGCTTGTTTCGCTAGATAATCAAATTCGCGCGCGATCTTCTTATCGAAAAAAATCAGCAACTCGCCGACAGCCGCTCCATTTTTTGTTCCTCCAAAACACAGAACGTCAACCCCAGCCTCCCATGTGATCGCTTTGGGCGCGCAGTTAAGCGAGGCGATTGCATTCGCGAAACGCGCGCCATCCATGTGGAGAAACAGCTGGTGCGTGCGCGCCAAGTCCGCGATCGCGCCAATTTCGTCGCGCGTATAAACCGTTCCGAACTCCGTCGCTTGTGTGATGCTGATCGCGCCCGTCTTATGCGAATGCACGTCGTTCTGGCGGGCCAGCAGCGTTTCCACCTGGTTGATGTCGATCTTTCCATCGGCGCCGCCAGCCAAAAGCAGCTTCGATCCTCCGGTAAAGAATTCGCACGCGCCGCATTCGTCCGTCTGCATGTGAGAATGCTGGTGACAGATTACGCTCTGGAACGACTTGCACAGCTGGGCGAGCGACAGCGCGTTGGCCGCCGTGCCGGTGAAAACGAAATAAACATCGCAGTCGGTCTCGAAGATTTCACGAACCCGGTTGCACACGCGCGCGGTCCAACGGTCCTCGCCATATGATGGCGCGTAATGCACATTTGCTTCCTGCAATGCGGCCCAAGCCTCCGGGCAAATCGGTGCGATGTTATCGCTCGCAAACCCGTGGCGCTCTACGATCATCTCGCCACTTTGCTACCCGAATTTTGCGCAGGATCAATAAGCACAAAGAGATTGCCTGACAGCTCAGAGCCCTGGGCCTCCGATCTCTGCCAGGCAATACCGTTCGATTTGCTCTTCGAAATTGCGTGCAGCAGTTTCATTTCTATTTCGGAGACAAGGGGCCAAGTGATCGTTTCGGTAGGGAAAATTCTTACGCTGCGGAGACGGCTGCTTCGGTTTTGCCTAACGCACAGGGGCAGACTAGCTTCGTAAATGAGGGCCCGCCAAACCGAAATTGAGCGGCTCGGAAGCCGTATCTTCCAGCTCGTCGACAAGCATCCGGAGCCGCTTTTCAGCAAGGCCGGATTTTATCAGCGGTTAATGGCACTATCCATGCGTGACGAGCGGTTTAAGGTGCAACTGTTTCGCTTTGTCGATGTTCTGCCCTCGCTGCGTCACTCACGCGAAATTATCGAGCATCTCAACGAGTATTTCTCCGACGACGGCTTCGGGCCATTTGTTGGCACCGGCGTTCATCTGGCACGCATCGTTCCGTGGGCGAGCGGCCCAATCCTGCGGTGGAATGTTTCCGGAATGGCGCACCAATTTATCGCCGGAAAAAATCCGGACGACGTAATAACAACGTTGCGCAAGCGCCGTTCGCAAAAAATCGGCTTTACTGTCGACCTGTTGGGAGAAGCCGTCGTGAGCGAAGCGGACGCGGATGAATATGCGGCGCGTTATCTGGATTTGCTTGAGAAACTCGCGCGCGAAACAAGAAACTGGACGGACCCGCTGGGCAAAAATTCGGAGCTCTTTCCAGTTGTAAATCTGTCAGTCAAAATTTCTGCGCTCTATTCGCAAATAAATCCGGCGGATCCGGCGGATGCAATTGCCCATCTCGCGCCCAAGCTGCGACCACTCTTGCGCCGCGCGCGAGAGGTCGGCGCTTTCATTAATTTCGACATGGAAAGCTATGCGCACAAAAACACCACTCTTGAGCTGTTCAAAACCATCTTCAGGGAGGAGGAGTTCAAAAATTGGCCGCATGCCGGGATTGTGATCCAGGCGTATTTGCGAGATTCAGAAGCGGATTTGCGCGACCTGATCGAGTGGGGTCGCAAACGAGGAAGGCGCTTCGCAGTGCGGCTGGTCAAGGGCGCATACTGGGACTACGAAACCACGAAATCGCTCCAGAACGGGTGGGATTGTCCGGTTTATTTTCAGAAGCCGGAGAGCGACGCGAATTTCGAGACGCTCACCAGGTTGCTCCTGGAAAACGAATCGATTGTTACCGCTGCCTTTGGATCGCACAACGTTCGCAGTATCGCGCACGCGCAGGCGTTTGCGGACGAGCTCGGGATCGATTGCAGCCGTTTCGAGTTTCAACTGCTCTACGGTATGGCCGGGCCGATCAAACGGGCACTCGTGGAAATGGGTTATCGCGTCCGCGAATATTGCCCGGTCGGCGCACTGCTTCCAGGCATGGCCTATCTGGTTCGACGTCTGCTCGAGAACACCTCGAATGAAGGATTTCTGCGCGCAAAGTTCGCCGAGAACGTCTCCGCTAAGGAATTGCTGCGCGATCCAAGGGACCTGATCAAGCCTGCTGTAGCCGGGATCGCTGATCCCGGCGGCGTTGCTTCGTCCGATGGCAAAAATTCCACTTCCCTTGACATCGCCCCCGCCGATGTTTACCGAAATTCGCCGCTTGTGAATTTCGTTTACAAAGACAGTCAGGAAAAGATGCAGGGCGCATTGCGCGAAGTACGCAAACGCTTCGGCGAAAAATATCCACTCGTCATCGGCGGCGAAAAAATCTGGACCGATCAGCTGACGCCCTCGGTGAATCCAAGCGCTCCGGACGACGTCGTGGGTTACGGGTCGGAAGCAGGGATTTCTGAAGCGGAGCGCGCCGTCAAAGCTGCGCGCGAGGCATTTGGCAAGTGGAGCCGAACGCCGTTCGAAGAACGGGCGCGCTTGCTGGAGCGCGCGGCGGACATCATGGAACGCAGGCGCTACGAACTGTCCGCAGTCGAAGTCTTCGAGGTAGGCAAGCCGTGGAACGAAGCCGATGGCGATATTCGCGAGGCCCTCGATTTTTGCCGCTTCTACGCGCAGCAAATGCGACGTCTCGGACGTCCGAAGCTCACACAACGTGTTCCCGGCGAGGATAGCTATCATCACTATTGGCCGCGAGGCGTCGCATTTGTCATTGCACCATGGAATTTTCCAATCGCGATTCTTTGCGGAATGGCATCTGCCGGAGTTGTGACCGGTAATACGGTGATCATGAAGCCTTCCGAGCAATCGATCGTTTGCGGCGCCATGGTGATGCAGGTGTTCGCGGAAGCGGGCGTTCCACCGGGCGTTTTAAATTTTCTGTCCGGGCACGGATCTGTGATCGGAGCGCATCTGGTTGATCATAAAGATGTCGATATGATCGCGTTCACCGGATCACGCGAAGTGGGATTAAGGATTTGGGAGTCGGCTGGGATCACTCGACCCGGTCAACGCGAGCTAAAGCGGGTCATTTGCGAGATGGGTGGCAAAAACGCGATGATCGTGGACTCCGACGCCGATGTTGGTGAAGCAGTTGGCTATTCCATCTATTCCGCGTTCGGTTTTCAGGGACAGAAGTGCTCTGCGCTGTCGCGTCTCATTCTTCTTGAGGACAATTACGATCGCGTGATGGAGCGCTTGATTCCCGCCGCGACAAGTCTGCGCGTTGGTAATCCTGAAGAACCCGGGATTATGGTGGGGCCGGTGATCGATGAGGCCGCTTACCGGCGCATTCTGGATTACATCGAGGTAGGGAAGAGCGAGGCAACGCTCGCCTATCAAGCAAAAGATTTGCCGCCGAAAGGTTATTTCATCCCGCCCACGATCTTTACGGACGTAAAACCAAACATGCGCATCGCGCGGGAAGAAATTTTTGGCCCGGTGTTGAGCGTCCTAAAAGTGCGCGATCTCGATGAAGCGCTCGAAGTAGCGAACAGCACCGACTATGCGCTGACGGGCGGATTTTTGTCGCGCAGCCCGGCCAATATCGAGCGCGTTAAAGCCCAACTGGAGGCGGGAAATGTCTATATCAATCGCTCGTGCACGGGCGCGATTGTTGGACGTCATCCCTTTGGTGGATTCAAAATGAGCGGCGGCGGTACCAAGGCGGGTGGTGAGGATTATCTGCTGCAGTTCCTGATCCCGCGCGTGGTAACCGAAAACACTACTCGCCACGGCTTCGCGCCCGAAGAAACGCCGGAATATCGCGACGAATTTCTGCCGCCCCAAAAAATAAGCTCGTCGTAATTGCAGCGTCCTGGCCGGCAGATCGGATGCAGCGCAGCTGCAGACAGGCGCTACGGACGGCCTTTGCTCAGCAACTTTACGACCGTCACAATCATGTAGAGTACTGGCCACGCCGAGGTCAGAACAATCGCTGCAAACGCCGCCATTTCCTTCGCTCGTTCGCGCGCGGCTTCGATACGGTATTCGCGTCCCAAGTTGTAAAAATTACTGAACTCCGAACTATCCTCGCCGTCGTAAGGAGAGAAATACCCACCGCGCCATCGGCCGAAACCGGAATGGAAAAAATAGTCCGTTTGCGGGAATCGCCCTTTGCCGCCCGTCGAAGGACTCCTCGGTTTCATAGCTTCTGACCCACAGCTCGCGTGTGAACCGCCAAGTATGATATCACGTTAAAAGAACGAATCAGCAGGAAAAATAGCTTTTCCGGAATGCAGGAAAACGGCAAAAGACACAAACCCATGGGGCTCAAAGCGACATTTTATCGCGCGGGCAAGCTGTTCGTGAGATTACTGTTTAGCTGTGTCGCGCGTATTCGCGTAATTGGCAGCGAGAATGCAAACCGCGCCGGTGGATTTTTGCTGGCGGCGAATCACATCAGTCATTTTGATCCTTTTCTCATATCGCTAGCCGTGCGGCGAAAGATCGATTGGATGGCGATGGCCGAATTTTTCCGGTTGCCTATCGTTGGGTTGGCATTGCGTGCCGTCGATACATTCCCTGCGGAGCGGGACCGCGCTGATCGAAAGACAATTCGCACCGCGATCGAACGACTGAAAAACGGGCGCATCGTGGGCCTTTTTCCCGAGGGCGGCATTCGTGACGGCGTGCAGTCGCTGCTCGAAGGCGCGCCACTTCGGCCAGGCGCATCGACGCTCGCGCATATGTCTGGCGTTCCGATTCTTCCGTGCGTGATCCTCGGCACCGATCGATTTTACTCTATGAAAGGCTGGCTCCCACTGCGCCGTACTCCTGTTTGGATCGCGTTCGGTAAACCGATCTCGCATTCTCCTGAGTTAGAGAAATTCCGGACGCGCGAACGAATCGAATCCGAATTGGCTGACGCATTCAAAAGCCTGTACGCGGAATTGCGCCAGACATTCCAGCTCACGGCAGATGATCTGCCTCATCCACCAGAGGAGCGGATGAAAGCTCGCAGTCATCCGTTGCGACGTGCCACCGCAAAAACTGTCGATTCGCTGCTCTGCGCATCGCTCAATTTGCTTCACACCCGGCACCGGCTGAACGGGCACAGCCGCGAAGAGATGGAGCGCTATGTGGTGGGGTGCGAGCAACTCGCGCCGCAGGAGTATTATGCTACGCCGCGCGCCGGTCATTCTTCGAGTGACCTAGGGACAAGCCTGGCCAGAGTATTTCGGAATGGTGGCGCGAAGGTCGTATGGCGGAGCCCGGTCAACACATCGTTTGCTGCCAACAACATTGCTCACGCCGAATTCTTTCCCTGCGCACAAGGCGCGACTGCGCCAACGGTGTTCCTGTTGCATTCGCTAATGTCCACCAAGCCTGTTGGCTATCGCCGTTGTGCACAGCGCTTCAACGAACTTGGCTGGAGCGCTTGTTTACTTCACTTGCCCTATCATTTTTCGCGTGTTCCGCGCGGCTATTGGAATGGCGAGCTGGCAATTACTTGCGATCTTGTCCGCAATGCAGAAGGGCTGCGTCAAGGTGTGATTGAACTGCGGCAGTTGATCGCTGGATTACGGGCTCACGGCTGCCGCGACTTTGGAGTGCTCGCCACCAGCTACGGCGGCTGGATTGGCGCCTTGCTCGCGACGGTTGAATCCGATCTTCGCTTCGTTGCGCTGATGGGTCCGATCGTAAACATCGAGCACGCCATCTGGGCAAGTCCTGCGGCACGGCTGATTCGGCGCGAGTTGTATCGCGCCAATATCGAGCGGTCTCTCGTGTCTCGGCATTTTCACCTGAGTTCGCCATTGCACTGCCAGCCAGTATGCGATCCGGCTCGGGTTCTATTCGTAACCGGTGAGTTCGATTCAATTGCGCCTTCCGACGAAATCGAGGCGATCCATCAAAAATGGCGCGGCTCGGAACTATTAAGCGTGCGCCAGGGACATTTCGGCCATCGGATGATGCGCGAAACGATCGCACGACTGAAGGAGCGTGGGTTGTAATCAGCCGTCTTCTTCGATTGGCAAATTCTCATTAACATCTGGCCTTTAGCCAGGTCAGTGCAGACGCGCAGTCGCAACAAGCCGTTTAAACGGCTTCAAGGGATTTCTCGGCGTTAACAGTTATTGGATTCCAAGAAATTCCAGGGTCGGCCCAAGGTCACTGAATGCTGCCTCTGCAAGGACATTGTGCCCTTCCACTGACGCATGCCAGCCATCGATTGGGTGAAGTAATTCCGCGCGGCTAAGGTCAGCTGCAGCTAATGCATTGGAGTATCGCAGCTGGATGTTTCCAGCGGACTCGATCTCCGAACTCAGCTCTTCAACCGTTGCGCGCAGCTCTTCGTTCACCATCGAAGCGAGACGAACCAGATTGCACCGGTAAGCTGGATGAAAAGAGACGAGGTATTTGTAGGTGGTTTCCAGGTGCGGATACAGACGCCTGTTCGATTGTCGAAGACGTTCAGCCACCTTGCGGCCTTTAAAATAGGATTCGAAATTGATTAATCCGAACACGACAACAGCCACGCGATGTGTTTCGGTTCGCGCGCGTCCGAGCAAGCGGCGCAGCTGACGCGCGTAATGTTGTCGGAACTGTCGGCATTGATGGTTTAAACGGCGCTCCGGCGCATTCAATTCATCCGGCGGACACCGCCATGCCCAGTCGACATTGTTATGCCCGATTGAGATCAGAATCAGATCGGGAAAGCGAACCACTCGCAGCAGCTGATTGATTTGGCCAGAAAAACTGCGCGTCCCCAGGATGCGGCGAAAAAAATTTAATCGCCCACCCTCATGGTCCACCAGCGCGCCGATTCCGGCATATTCGATCGCAACGAAAGGCGTGATCTCTTCCAGTCTTTTGGAAATGCTGCGAACCTCCGGGTACGGAGAACCACGGGCGAGAAACCAATTCCTTCCACAGCGAGTGTGCGCGCGCCAGAACGTGCTCCAGGGCGACGAGACGTGGATACCCATGCAGGAGCTGTCGCCAAGCATGGTAACGTGCGGTAGCCGAGCGACTAGTTGTCGTTTCGTGATCTCGCCATTTCGATACGACAAGTAATCTGAGTGAAATTGCGATGCAGGATCAGCGATTCGCCCTAAAAAATTTGAACTGATCACCGGAGCAGACTTCATAACCGGCGTCTCCTTTGCGATAGTTGATCTTCAATTGTCCCAATCCATCGCGTCCAGCAAACGCCGAAACCGAGGATCGTCTGCGGAGAGCGCGGGCAACCATTCACCGATTCGTTCACGCTTCCACCAGGCCTTGTCACCAATCGGCGCAAATTGATAGCGGTAAAGCCGTGCGCGGACGTAACGAGGCGGTGCGTTGGGAAAGGGATTATTCGCCAGGAGCGAGAGGGTGCCGCGATCGTTATGGAGAAGTTTCCAAACAAAATGAAGCGTCCACGGATAATCTGCGGGTGAAGCCATCGCGGCGAACCAGATTTGCCAGTCAATCCGCGGTTGGTACGGCGCAACGAACGGCGGTCGCCGGTTGGGATCGCCCGGTTTGGCTTTGAACTCATATTCCTTCCATTGTGTATCGCCGGTAATTAGCGCGTCGTCCGTTCCCTCAAAAATAATTTCGTCGCGTTCGCGTCCGACAGAGCCAAACGCGCCGTAAGTATTCACGAGATCAAGCGGATCGTAGGAAGAGTTCATGCGTTGACGGCCGGAAAAAAGATTCAGCACGGGTGCGACACTCAGATAGACCACCACGATCGATAAAGCGATCGCGATCGCGTTGTTGATGCGCGACGGCTCCGATTCTTCAGCCGCTCGTTCGGCGCGCTGAACTAATGCCCTCGGTAACAAATGGCGCAGGAAGGTATCATCAAAGCACGCCAAAAACGGAATGATCGTGAGATAATTGAGGAATGAAAGATTGCCGCTGACGATGAGAAATATTTGGAAAGTGACAAGCAAGACACCGGCAATATGTCGGGCCGATCGCGGTCCAAACGAAAACCACGGCACGACCAGTTCAATGAAATGATTCCATGCGGTCTCAAATTTGTGGAACCACAACGGTGCAAAGTGAAGATAACGACTGATCGGGCTCGGTATCGGCTGGGTCTCGTAGTGATAGGAAAGGCAGGTCAGATCGCGCCAGCACGGGTCGCCGCGGAGTTTGATCAGACCGGCGCCGATCATGATTCGGAATCCTAGCCAGCGAAAAAGCCAGAAAACCAGGATCGGCGGCCTGCATTTTGGGAATGGCCGCCCATCGAGTAAAGGGCAAAGAAAGATAGATAAGAAACCAGTCTCAAGCAGTTGAATCTCCCAACCGTAACCGTACCAGATTTGTCCAATGTGGACGATCGACATGTACATCACCCAAAGAATGCTGAGGATGATCGCGTTTGCGTAGCCACCGAGGACAACAAGTGAGAGCGCGAATCCGACCCAAGCGAAGATTAACATTCCATGATCCGAAATGCCGAGCCAAAAGAGAGTCGGCACCCGCAGTATGCCCGCGGTGCGCGAGCCGAGTTGGGTTTGAACGCTCGCGAGAAAATGATTCGCCGGAGTCAATCCGTGCTGTCCAATCAATGGGACGAGTTGCTGCGCAGCAACCAAAAACGCCACCGCATAAACAAAACCCAGCAGCCGCAGGATGATGAACCGCGTCAGCCAATAAGAATTCCCGAGTGCGAACAGCTTCTGGAAGACGTTTTCCTGATTCATCACTGGCAGAAAACGTCCAACGCCGAACACCGAACGTTCAACGCCCAATCAATTCGCAATCGGCAATCCACAATCGGTAATTGAAAAGTGCCAGGGGGGAGATTCGAACTCCCGACCAAGGGCTTATGAGTCCCCTGCTCTACCACTGAGCTACCCTGGCAAAATAATCGGCGGGAAAGGTCAAGCGCATGAGATGGACTGTCAACGCGACACGCACCACGAACGGTTCTTCCCTTGCTCGTCCCTTTTCCTGTTCCCTGTTCCCTCTTGCTCTTCCTCGCACTCTCCGCTTGCTGTGAGATAGGTTAGAGTAAGAAGAAGATTAAGAGGAAGCGGTAGAGAATATCTCCTACTCTTTGGGCTTCGAGATATACTGCTGCAACTCTTTGTCGCCGCCCCGCAGAGCAGCCATAAAGCATACCCCGCTGTGTTCAGTTACTGCGCCGACCCAGCCTTCCTGGTGAATATAGCGCCATCCGGGAAAATGTAGCACCGCGCCGGTTTTCATGTTCCGGTCTGCTGGAAAAAGGAATAACTGCATCCGTTTTTCGGCAAGCCAGATCTGAGCAATACGACGCGACTCCTCATCATCGAAAACACGACAACCAATTGTGCGAAAATCGGCGAATTCGTCTGGAACGTCGTAATGTTCGAGCCCGTGTTTCATAAAAAACAGATCACTCAAAGTACCCGCTTCGGTGCTTACCGGATCGAGCATCACCGGTCGAGTGGAAGCAGCCACAGTAAGTAATCTCCGAGCGGTCGCTGATCCCGGGAAATCATTCAAGCGCCCAAGGAGCTGGAACACAAAGACTCCGGCGATAACCACGACCGCGATACTGATCGCAAGGACGGCGGGATTCCGAACCATCTTTTTCCACGTCCACTTTGACCCCGCGACCAAGTCTTTTTCTGAGAACCATTCCGCCGACTCCGGAGGAATGGGAACGAGACGAACCAGCGCCGCCACCGCCCGATCGAAGTTCTGTTGATTGACAAATTCATCCGAACCGTCCGCACGAGATACCGCTGACCGCATGGAGCGGTCGGCCGATTGGTCGTTGCTAAATGGCGCGCAATTCAAAAGGGCGCGTCCACGTCGCAATAACTGCAGCGTCTTCATAGTTTGCGTTGTTCGGGATGCTTAGCGTCCAGCCATGCCTGCAGCTGTCGCCTCCCCTTCGCCAGACATCGCGAGAGGGCGCTCAGCTTGAGTTCGGCGATGTCGAGAATTTCGCGGTAATCGAATTCGTCGAGATAAAAAAGTGCCAGAGCAGTCCTCTGAGGATCGGGCGCGGTGGAAATCCAAATTGCGAGTTGTGCGGGATCAAGCTGCTCGATCTGTATTGCAGCCCCCGGAGCTATTTCGTGTTCGTCAATTTCGAGCGACTCCGGCTGAACGTCCGTCTTGCTTGCTTCCAAACAGCGCCAGCGCGCCTCACGGAAGAGCCAAAATGGTTCCTTCGGTAATTGCCCTTGGGCGGCTCCAAGAGCGGCTTCGCGTAACGTAGTGTGAAAAACTTCCTGCGCCTTGTGCGAGTCGCCCAGCATCAAGAAACAAAAGCGATAAAGTTGCGGCAGATTTTGCTTTCGATCCGGCACTCTAGTTTTCCCCGAAAAAGTCAGCGCACTCTACGCGCGTCATCCATACCGACAAGGGCAGATCAGCCATACGCGCCTCCAAATCAATTTGTTCAAAAGTGGTGATTGGAAAACCGCTATTCGTTGCAGCAATCAGCGCAGTTTCTTCAAACGACGCGCTACTTCTTCAGCGTTTCCTCGGCTGTTAAACGCCGAAATACGAAAGTGATCTTCACCTTGTGCCCCAAAGCCTGCGCCCGGCGTGATGACGACATTTAACTCGCGCAGCACGCGGTCGAACATTTGCCAGCTCGTGAGGCCGTCTGATGTTTTCACCCATATGTATGGCGCGTTTACACCGCCGAAAGTCTCCAGCCCAGCAGCGGCCGCGGCGTCGCGAAGAAGTTTTGCGTTTCCCATGTAATGATCGACGAGAGCGCGCACTTGATTGCGACCTTGTTGAGAATACAACGCCTCGGCGCCGCGCTGCACAGGATAACTCACGCTGTTCGATTTCGTGCTCCAACGCCGTTGCCAAAGCGGATGGAGCGGTAACCGGCGGCCGTTCTCCGTCCGCGCTAGGACCGATTTTGGCATCACCGTAAACCCGCAACGCACGCCCGTGAAACCGCCATTCTTCGAAAAGCTGCGCAATTCAATGGCATGCTCGCGAGCACCCGGCACTTCGAAAATTGAGTGCGGAATGTCCCGCTCCGAAATGTACGCTTCGTAGGCGGCATCAAAGAGCAGAAGCGCCTCATGCTCGCGCGCGTAGTCGACCCAACGAGAGAGCTGCGCGCGCGATGCTACTGCCCCGGTTGGATTGTTGGGAAAGCACAGATAAACCAGGTCGACATGTTCCTTCGGCGGCTCGGGCACAAAATTGTTTTCCGCTGTGCATGGCAAATAGAGAATGCCTTCGTAGTTGCCGTCTGTCCTTGCAGGACCGGTGTGGCCAGCCATCACATTTGTGTCGACGTAAACCGGATAGACTGGATCGGGGACGGCGACCTTGTTTTGACCGCCGAGGATATCGAGAATGTAACCGCAATCGCATTTTGATCCGTCCGAGATAAAAATTTCATCGTCGGCAATTTCGATGTTGCGGCCGCGGTAGTCGTTCTGCGCAATGGTCGATCTTAAAAATTCGTAGCCCTGCTCCGGACCGTAGCCGCGGAATGTCTCGTGGTCGCCGAGCTCCTCGACAGCTTGCTTCATCGCTTCAATCGCCGCGCGCGGGAGCGGCTCGGTCACATCACCAATTCCGCACCGAATTAGCCGCTCGGCCGCCTTCGGATTGGCTTCACAAAATTCGCGGACCCGGCGCGCCACTTCTGGAAACAGGTATCCGGCCTGAAGCTTCAGATAATTTTCGTTTAGATAAGCCATCTCCTTTGGCGAACGGCTGTGAGCGCCAAACGTGTACAAGTTTAGCGGCGGTCATAGACCGCCGCTACAGGAGAACTCGCCGGGCGCAAATCAGTAGTTCTTCGCGACAGCGTCCCAATTCACCACGTTCCACCAAGCCTTGATGTAATCGGCCCGTCGGTTTTGATAATTTAGGTAATAGGCGTGCTCCCATACGTCGACGCCGAGGATTGGCTTGTTTCCATCCATCAAGGGGCTGTCTTGATTTGGTGTCGAAATAATTTCGAGCTTTCCGTTCTTTTTAATCAGCCATGCCCAGCCGCTGCCAAACCGGCCCACGCCGGCAGCGCTGAATTTCTCCTTGAACTCGTCGAAGCTGCCAAAGCTGGACTTGATATCGTCGGCCAGTTCGCCTTTCGGTTCGCCGCCTGCATTTGGCCCCATGATTTTCCAGAAGAATGAGTGATTAGCGTGCCCGCCGCCGTTGTTGCGCACCACAGTGCGAATGTTTTCCGGGACGGCATTGAGATCGCTGATCAAGTCTTCCACGGATTTGTTTTCGAGATCGGTGCCTTTGATCGCTTTGTTAACGTTGTCGATGTAAGCCTGATGATGCTTGGTGTGATGAATTTCCATCGTGCGCGCATCGATATGCGGCTCCAAAGCATCGTACGCATAAGGTAATTTCGGTAGTTCGTAAGCCATAATACTTACAGTTAGGTCGAATTACGCATTGCGACAGGTTTTATTTTTCGCGTTGGTAGGGCGGGCAATCCCATGCCCGCCGTTTCAGGCGCAATTCACACAACGGCGCGCACAGAGTGACGCGCCCTACCTACGCGTACTCGGCCGGCGTACTGAGATGTCGAGCGCGAGGCGAAAGCCTATTCTCATTAACATCTCGCTTCCAGCGAGCTGCTACCATCGGATTTGAAATTGCAACCGCTTCAGCGGTTTGTGATGCTTCCTTCGGTCGATGCACTCCGCTGACGTGGAGTGTTAGTGCAAGCGAGGGTCGCTGCGATATTA
>JBGPNR010000003.1:0-25430 GCA_041487635.1 Candidatus Udaeobacter sp.
CAGGCTGCGACCATGTCATCCACATGGCGTGCATCTCGAACGATCCGAGCTTCGACCTTGACCCGTCGCTCAGCTGTACAATCAACTACGAATGTTTCGAGCCGCTCGTGCTCGCGAGCAAATCGGCCGGCGTGAAGCGCTTCGTCTATGTCTCCAGCAGCTCGGTCTACGGCGTGAGCGAGTCTCCGGAGGTGACGGAGGAACATCCGCTCGTGCCGCTGACCGATTACAACAAATACAAAGGGCTGTGCGAACCGGTCCTCTTCCGGCATCACTCCCCGGAATTCACCTGCGTAACTGTTCGGCCGGCGACGGTTTGCGGCTATTCTCCTCGGATGCGATTCGATCTCACGGTCAACATCCTGACCAACCACGCCTACAATAAAGGCGTTATCACCATTTTCGGCGGGGACCAGCAGCGCCCGAATATTCACATCGACGATGTCTGCGAGCTTTATGTCGACTTGCTGGCCATGCCAGCCGAAAAGATTGCCGGTGAAATTTTTAACGCTGGCTATCAGAACCAGACGGTGAACGAGCTGGCAGAAATTGCGAAGCAGATCGTGGAGGAAGAATTTCCGGAAAAAAAGCCGATTCGCATCGAACGCACGACCAGTGATGACCTGCGCTCCTACCGTATCACCTCACGCAAGATCGCCGAAAAACTCGGCTGGGGGCCGAAGCGGACGATAGAGGACGCCGTGCGCGATCTTTGCCACGCCTTCAAGACCGGAAAATTTTCGGGCGACACATTGAACGATGACGCATTTATCAATGTGAAAACTGTCAAAGCCCTTAGTTTGAAATAGGATCGGTCCCGAAAATGAGCCTGCCCAAACTCGCAGTCATCACCGGAGGGGCCGGCTTTATCGGCAGCCATATGGTCGATCGGTTGCTGGACGAGGGTTTTCGCGTCCACGTCATCGACAACCTCGTCGGTGGACGGCTCGAGAACCTCGCCCATCGAAAGGACGACCCGAATCTGGTGGTGGAAACGCGCGATATTCTCGATCTCGCTCCCGCCGACAAACTCTTCGGGGGCGCCGAATATGTTTTCCATTTCGCCGGCATCGGCGACATCGTCCCTTCGATCGACAAACCGGTGGATTATTTGTCCACGAACGTGATCGGGACGGTTAAAGTGTTGGAATGCGCCCGGCACGCGAAAGTCCGCAAGCTGGTTTATGCTGCGTCATCGTCCTGCTATGGCCTCGCCGATGTGCCAACACGCGAAGACGCACCGATCCAGCCCGAGTATCCGTATGCGCTCAGCAAATACATGGGCGAAGAGGCGGTCTTGCATTGGGGCAGGGTTTATCGCCTGCCAGTAAATTCGATCCGCATTTTCAACGCGTACGGAACACGGTCCAAGACTTCGGGAGCTTATGGTGCGGTCTTCGGCGTTTTCCTCGCGCAGAAAATTGCCGGGAAACCGTTCACTCTTGTCGGTGATGGGACGCAGCGGCGCGATTTTCTTTTCGTCAGCGATGTGGCACACGCTTTTTTTCTGGCAGCGACGACCGACCGCGTGAACGAAGTTTACAACCTGGGCGCGGGCAATCCGCAAACCGTAAACCGTTTGATCGAATTGCTGGGCGGAGGTGAAGTCGTTCGTCTGCCGAAACGGCCTGGAGAACCGGATTGCACGTGGGCGGACATTAGGAAAATCGAGCGAGACCTCGGCTGGAAACAGCGGGTGTCCTTCGAGGAAGGTGTCGGGCAGATGCTGAAGAACCTTGATTATTGGCGCCAGGCCCCGGTTTGGGATCCTGTGTCGATTGCTGGGGCGACGAAGAACTGGTTTGCGTTTCTTGAAGGTAAGACCGCATGAACATTCCGCCGAAGGAAAATACCTTTCGCCGCAAGATCAAAACCCGCGAGCAATTGCGTGAAGCAATCGGACCGCGCCCAAGGGACAAGAAAGTCATCATGTGCCACGGCACATTCGATCTGGTGCATCCGGGTCACATTCGGCACCTGATGTATGCCAAGGATCACGCGGATATCCTCGTCGCGAGCCTGACCTCCGACTCGCACATCTACAAGGCGAACTTCCGTCCTTTCGTCCCCCAGGATTTGCGCGCCATGAATCTCGCCGCGCTCGAGTGCGTCGATTACGTCATCATCGACGACAATGCGACGCCGATCGAGAATCTGAAATTCATCCAACCGGATTTTTTCGCGAAAGGCTACGAGTATTCCGCCGAAGGAATCCATCCCAAGACCCGTGAGGAGATGGCGGTTATCGAATCGTATGGAGGCGAGCTTCTTTTCACCCCCGGCGACCTCGTTCTCTCATCGTCGGCCATCATTGAGACGACTCCGCCGAACCTGGCGACAGAAAAGCTATTGGCCTTGCTCCATTCGGAGGGACTCAATTTTGGCGATCTCAAGACGGCTTTAACGAAGCTGAAAGGCGTCAAGGTCCACGTCGTCGGCGACACCATTGTGGATTCCTACACCTACTGTTCGCTGATTGGAGGCACTGCGAAGACGCCGACGTTCAGCGTGAAACACGAACGTGAGGTGGATTTTCCCGGCGGCGCCGCGGTCGTGGCAAAGCATTTGCGGCAGGCGGGCGCTGAAGTGGTTTTCTCTACGGTGCTGGGCGACGACGGGCTGAAGGACTTTGTCTTGAGGGATCTGGAAGCCAGCGGCATCGAATGCCACGCGGTCATCGATCCGACGCGGCCGACCACACAAAAAAACGCCTTCATCACGGACGGCTACCGATTGCTCAAGGTGGACAAGCTCGACAATCGCCCCATTTCGGAACACGAGGTGAACGCGCTACAGGGCGAGCTGGCCACACACAAGGTGGATGTCGTTGTTTTCAGCGATTTCCGGCACGGCATCTTCAACAAGGTTACAATCCCGCAACTCAGCGAGGCCATACCGCCGGGTGCGACGCGCGTGGCCGACAGCCAGGTCGCCAATCGCTGGGGCAACATTCTCGAGTTCCAGAATTTTGACTTGATCACCCCCAATGAACGGGAAGCCCGCTTCGCTCTCGGCGACCAGGATTCGACGGTCCGTCCCATGGCGCTCGACCTCTACAAAAAGGCGGGATGCAAGTTGTTGATCCTAAAGCTCGGCGAGCGCGGGATGATTACTTACCGCGCTCCCAGCCACGAAGTGCGCGCGTTCTTCATCGTCGACAGCTTTGCAGACCGAGTCGTTGACGCCGTGGGCGCCGGCGACGCGCTTCTTTCCTATGCCGCGCTTTCCATGGTCGCGACCAAATCGAATGTGATCGGCTCGATTCTCGGAGCGCTCGCGGCAGCCGTGGCCTGTGAGCTCGACGGCAATAACCCGGTGAAGCCCGAAGACGTCCTCAAGAAGCTCAACGCGCTGGAAAAGCGCTCGCGCTTCGAATGAGAGTAGCGATCATCGGTCTTGGGGTGCAGGGGCGTAAACGGTACGCGATTGCCGGGGAGCACGTCGTGGCCGCAGTCGACCCGGTCGCCTCCGGTGTTGATTTTCAGCGAGTCGAGGACGTGCCGCTCGGATCGTACGACGCGGCATGCGTCTGCGTTCCCGATCAGGAAAAACTCGCCATTCTCCGGCACCTCCTGACCAATGGAAAACATGCGCTCGTGGAAAAACCGTTACTCGGTTCGCCCGCCGAGCTTCACGAGCTAATCGAACTTTCGCGATCGAAACGTGCGGCCTGCTACACCGCCTACAACCATCGGTTCGAGCCGCACATCGCGAGGCTGAAACGAATTCTCGACTCCGGAAGCCTCGGCCAAATTTATTTCGGGAGATTTTTCTACGGCAACGGAACTGCGCGCGATGTCCGTAACTCGCCGTGGCGGGATAGGGGGCTGGGCGTTTTTTCCGATCTCGGCTCGCACATGCTCGATATGGCGCATTTTTTTTTCGGCCCGCACAGTGAGAACGGCGAGTTGTGGAGCGCGGATCGTTTTGAGAACAAGGCGCCCGATCACATCCTTTTTGGTTATCGCGGCAAACCCGTTCTCGAAATGGAGGCGACGCTGCTCTCGTGGCGAAACACATTCCGCCTCGATCTTTTCGGCGAACTGGGCACCGCCCACGTCGATTGCCTGTGCAAATGGGGGCCAAGCACGCTCACGGTCCGTAAACGTGTCCTGCCGAGCGGACGCCCGGAAGAGACTGTCGAGGTGCTCGAGCAGCCCGACCCGACGTGGCAGTTCGAATACGATCACTTCCTGGAACTTTGCCACACCGCAGGAACCAACCTCGAGAATGACGTTTGGATTCAGGAAAAAATCCAGGAACTCTGCGGTTTGATCGAGCAGGTTCCTCCATGATCACGAATCTTCACGCTTCTCCGCGCAAACCTGTTCGCGCGGTCGTGCTTGGAGCCGGCGGCTTTATCGGCGGCGCGGCGGCACGCCGTCTCCGCTCCGAAGGAATTGAAGTCGCGGCGCTTGGCCGGAATTCATGCGACCTGCTCGCCCCCGATGCCGCCACCGGTCTGACCGCGGAGTTGCGGCCTGACGATACGCTTGTCTTTGTCTCCGCCCGCGCGCCGGTCAAAAACGTGGCGATGCTGCTGGAAAATATGCGTATGGGCGAGGCGGTCTGCGCCGCGCTCAAGCACCAGCCGGTCGCGCATGTCGTTTATGTCAGCTCCGATGCTGTCTACAAAGATTCCTCCGAAGCGCTTTCCGAATCTTCCTGCGCTGAGCCGGGCAGCCTTCATGGCGTCATGCATCTGGCGCGGGAAGTGATGCTGCGAAGCGAGTTTTCCGGACCGCTCGCTCTTGTTCGTCCTACACTCACCTACGGCATCGACGACCCCCACAACGGTTACGGCCCAAATCGCTTCCGGCGTTTGGCTGCCGAGCGCAAAGAGATCACGCTCTTCGGCGACGGTGAGGAACAGCGCGATCATGTGGCGGTGGCTGATATCGCCGAGTTGGTTCTACGCGTCGTGCTGCATCGCAGCACCGGCGTCGTCAATGCTGTCAGCGGCGACACCGTCTCTTTTCGGACGTTGGCGGAATTCGTTGCCGCGCAGTTCACGCCGCCTGTTGCCATCAAAAGTTCGCCGCGCGTCGGGCCCATGCCGCACAACGGCTTGCGGCCCTTTGCGCCCAGCGCTGCCCTGGCCGCGTTCCCGGGATTTACATTCACGCCGTGGCGGGAAGGTCTTGCGATGATGTGCGCGGAAACCCGAGCCGCGAAAGAAAGATGATTGGTTTCGTCGGACTCTCTCATCTGGGCTTGAATTACAGCCTCGCCACGGCTGCGAAGGGCTTTGACGTCGTGGCTTATGACCCTGATCTCACACTCACGGCGCGATGCGCCGCCGGAGAGTTTCCCATTGAAGAGCCAGGATTCAGCGAGTTGTTCGCCCAGCATTGCGCTCGGATCCGTTATACGTCCGACAAGACCGCACTGGCACAATGCGATCTTGTTTTTTATTCGCTCGATGTGCGCACCAACGAACGCAACGAAAGCGACCCCGGCCCGCTTACCGCACTCATCCACGCCACTGCGCCAAATCTTGACGCGCGCACAACTGCTGTCGTCCTCAGTCAGGTTTCGCCTGGCTACATGCGGCAGCTCTGGACGGAACTCCGCGAGCGTTCGCCAGCCGACTTTTACTATCAGGTCGAGACGCTGATCTTTGGCCGGGCAATCGAACGCGCGATGCAACCGGAGCGGTTTATTGTCGGGGCTGCCGACCCGGCCCGTTCGCTTCCCGCGCCCTTCCAGGCATGGCACGCGGCGTTCGAGTGCCCGGTGCTCGTCATGCGACTGGAAAGCGCGGAGCTGGCAAAGATAGCGATCAATTTCTTCCTCGTCTCAACCGTCGCCACCACCAACACCCTGGCCGAAATCTGTGAGGCGATTGGCGCTGACTGGAACGAGATCGCCCCGGCACTCCGCCTTGATCGACGGATTGGCCCTCACGCTTATTTGAAGCCTGGGCTTGGGATCGCAGGCGGCAACCTCGAGCGCGACCTGGTTACGGTGCAATCTCTCGCCGCTCGCCACGGCACTGAGGCGGGTATCGTGAACGCATGGCAGCGCAACAGCAACCACCGCCGTGATTGGGCAATCCGTCAAGTCCAGCGCGCTTGCGCCTCCAAAGAAAAACAGCCCGTGCTGGCAGTCTGGGGGCTGGCTTACAAGGCGGACACCCACTCGACGAAAAACTCCGCGGCCCTTGAACTAATGCGCGCGTTGCGCGACCATCGCATCCACGCGCATGATCCCGTCGCCCAAATCGACGCCGCGCAATTTCCCAACGTTACGATTTTTTCTTCGCCCCTCGCGGCCGCCGAGGGCACGGACGCGCTTCTCGTCATGACGCCATGGAGTTCCTACGCTTCGCTTCCGCTACACGAATTGTCGAACCTGCTCCGTGGCCGACTCATTATTGATCCCTATGCCACCCTGGACGAGGCCGAGTGCCGGGGTCTCGGATTCGAATATCATCGCCTTGGGAGCTGAACGTTTCGAAAAAAAGCCCGCTGAACCGCCGATGAAGGCCACTCACCCTAACCCTCACCAATCAGTCCAGGGCCGAAATGTTCTTATCGTCGGGAAGAACAGTTACGTCGGAGAGTACCTCTGCCAGCGTTTTTCCGCCGAAGGCGCCTCGGTCTTGGCGGTCGGATCTTCAGATTGTAATTTTTTGGACTCCGTTGCGGTGCACGAGCTCTTCAAGAGCTTCGGCGGAAAACCGTTCTCTATTCTTTTCCTGGCCGTGGTGAACAAGAATGTCGACAACTCCTACTCCGCGTTTCTGGACAATATCCAGATGGCGTGGAACCTCGTCTCCGGTGCGCGCGACGCGAACGTCGAGTCGCTCGTCTATTTCAGCTCCGTCGACGTCTATGGACGAGCGCCAAAGTTGCCGATGAGCGAAACGACTTCGCTGGGCCCCGACACCTGGTACGGATTATCGAAATCAACCAGTGAATGGATCGTTCGGGAGGAACTCGGTCCCAAGTTTCCGACGTGCATTCTGCGGATACCGGGGATTTTTGGGCGCTCGCGGAATGACAGAAGCGTCATCGGCCGGTTGATTTCGACCATCCGAAAGGAAGGAAAAGTTAACATTCATGGCGATGGCAGAGTGCTCCGGGATTACGTTTTTGCCCCGGATCTTTGCCGAGTAGTCGAATGCCTTGTCGCGCGCAAGGTCAGCGGCACGTTCAATCTCGCTACCGGCAAGAGTGTGTCGCTCCTGCAAATTCTGGAGGCGATCCGTGAAGTCCTGGGGATTGAATTCAAGGTCGTTCACCTTCCCGCCAATGTGGAAAGGAGCTTTGACATGCGCTATGACACCTCGAGACTGTCCGCGGCAATCGGCAAATTCGACTTTACCCCGCTGCGTGCCGGCATTCGCAGTTACCTTTGATTCGTGACCATCCATCTCATCCCCGGACAGAATCCGAATACCGGTGGGGCGGTTGACACAGCGGCGCGAGGGTTGAATGATTTTGCTTCTTTTGTGATTACCTCTCTGGAAACAAGCATTCGCCAGGTCGTAGGAGTGGTGTTGTTGCGTGACGATGGGGCCGCGCTTCTTCAGCATCGGGATGACATTTCGACTATCTCCGACCCCGGGCTTTGGGTTTTTCCCGGCGGTCATTTGGAATGGAATGAAACCCCGCGCGAGGGCGCCGCGCGCGAGATGGAAGAGGAAACGTGCTACCGCTGTGACAACCTGCGTTCGTTGATTCGCCTCGCGGTCGAAGAGGGGGAGCTTTTGTTTTTCTGGGAAAACTACGATGGCCGGCAGCACGTGGCCTGTCGGGAAGGGCAAAGCCTCGAATTTGTCGACCGCCAGAAGGTGGAGTCGCTCCCGAAGCAGCCGTACCTGACTGATGTTTTCGATCTTGCGCTGGCTGCTCGAAGGTTGTCGAACATTCCGGTCAGGAACGGAAACCAATCCTCCGCCACATGACCGATAAGCTCACCTTCGATCCAGCCGCCGCGCGGGCGCGGTGCCGGCAGCATCGCCGCCGCATTCTCGATATCTCGCAAACGGTCAGCGCCTTGCACATCGCTCCCGCTTTCTCCTGCATGGAAATCGTGGATACGATTTACTACGGGCTCCTGCGCAGAGGTCTCGGCAAAGATGCGGATGACACCTTTATTATCTCCAAGGGTCACGGTTCGCTTGCGCAGTATGCGGTTCTCGAATCGCTGGGGATCGTTTCCAAAGCCGAACTGGATCTTTACGGCAAGCCGGGAGGACGTTTTGCCACACATCCCGATTATGGGCTGCCGGGAATCGAGGCATCCACCGGCTCGCTCGGGCATGGTTTGAACCTCGCCGTTGGGATGGCCGCAGCGGATAAGGTGCGGCGCGCGGATCGGGTCGTCTTCGTCGTAATGAGCGATGGTGAATTCCAGGAAGGCTCCATTTGGGAGGCGATGATGCTCGCGCCCACTCTCGGCATTACCCGAATCGTCGGCGTCCTGGACTTGAACGATTTCCAATCCCTTGGGCAAACGAGCAAGGTGCATCCCAACTTTTATCCTGTTCTCGACAAGGTGCGCGCCTTCGGATGGGAAACGGTGCAGGTGGACGGCCATGATCCCGCTGCGATTCACGCGGCGATCACGAAGCGATCCGGGACGAAGCCTTTTATGCTGATTGCGCGGACCACGAAAGGCAAAGGCGTGAGCTACATGGAGAACGTGCCTGTCTGGCACTATCGCTCGCCGAGTGCTGAAGAATATCAAGCAGCGCTGAAGGAGCTCGAGGCCTCCCCATCATGAGAAACACCTTCGCCAACACGTTCTACGAGATCGCCAAGACCGACCCTCGGCTCTTTCTTGTTGTAGCGGATATTTCACCAGTAGCCAGCGCCGCGGCTTTTCAAACTGAATTCCCGGAGCGGTTCATAAACGTCGGCGTCGCTGAGCAAGTAATGGTGGGCGTGTCCGCGGGCCTGGCGTTGCGCGGTTGTATCCCTTTCGCTTATACGATCGCCACCTTTACGATCTACCGGCCATTTGAAATGGTGCGGGTAGATTGCTGCTACCAAAACCTGCCCGTTAAGCTGGTCGGGATCGGCGGCGGCGTGACTTATTCCACTCTGGGCGGGACGCATCACACACAGGAAGACATAGCCGTAATGAGCGCGCTGCCGAACATGAATATCATCGCGCCATGCGACCCCGCTGAGACGACTGCTGCGACGCGCGCCTGCATTGATCTGCCTGGCCCCGTTTATCTCCGTCTTGGTAAAGCGGGGGAACCGGACCTGACTGCGCACGCTCTGGATCCGTTTACTTTCGGTAAAGTACGTCGCCTGAAGGAGGGAAAGGATCTTTGTCTGCTTTCCTATGGACCCATCACGAAGATGGCGGTGGACATAGCTAACCGTCTCGAACAGGAAAAGGGCATGAGCGTCGCGGTGGTGGCTGTCCATACACTTAAGCCCTTGGACCGTGAGGGCCTCTCCGCGATTTTGGGCAAATTCGCGGCTGTCGCTGTCATCGAGGAGCACTCGTGTATTGGCGGACTGGGAGCGCAACTCAAGCAGTTAGCCTGGGACGCAGGTGCGCGTTGTAAGATCAAGACATTTTCGCTCAAGGATGAGTTTATCCACTTTTATGGCAGTCAACGGGAGCTTTGGACGGCGCACGGATTGGATGAATTCCTGATCTACCGCGAGCTAGCCG
Organism: Candidatus Udaeobacter sp.; assembly: GCA_041487635.1. Lineage (GTDB taxonomy): Bacteria > Verrucomicrobiota > Verrucomicrobiia > Chthoniobacterales > UBA10450 > Udaeobacter. The sequence continues at coordinate 9,643 of JBGPNR010000003.1, forward strand.
CCCTTAGCTGATCCTCAAAGTAGGACTGATGGCTTACATCGATTTCATTCTGCAGGTCCATAACGCAGCCAAGCGGAACTACGTCGCGCGCGTCACTGAATCGGACAAGGCGGAATGTGCGACGATATCCAAGCAGTTCGGCTTCGACTACTTTGACGGGGACCGCAAGTATGGCTACGGCGGGTTCCGATATGATGGCCGCTGGCTGCCGGTGGCCCAGGCCATGGTCAAGCACTACGATCTCAAGAGCGATGCACGCATTCTCGACATCGGTTGTGCCAAGGGCTTTCTCGTCCACGACTTCATGAAAGTGCTGCCTGGCGCCGATGCTGTTGGGATGGATATCTCGGATTATGCCATTGCGAACGCCATGCCCGAAGTTAAGGACCGCCTCAGTGTCGGCAATGCTGTTTCACTGCCTTATCCTGAGAAGAGTTTCGATCTCGTGGTTTCGATCAACACGCTCCACAACCTGCGCATCTACGATTTGGAGAAAGCGCTAAAGGAAATCGAGCGTGTTGGTAAGAAGCATAAATACATCGTGATGGATTCCTATCGCGACGAGCGCGAGAAGGTGAACCTGCTGTATTGGCAGCTCACCTGCGAATGCATCTTCACTCCCCAGGAATGGGAGTGGATTTTCGCTCGCTGCGGTTACACCGGAGACTATGGCTGCATCTTCTTCGAATGAGCCTTCCCCATCGCCCGAGGAGGCGGAACTTTTGGATCCCATCCTCGTAAGCTCATTGGATCTGACAATCTGTGTTCCGTGCAAGAATGAGGAAAAAAACGTTGTCGGCACATTGGACACCATCGTCGATGCAGTGAGCGAGGTGGGCTGTTCGTATGAGATTATCGTCATAGACGATGGATCGACGGATAAAACGAGCGAACTGGTGGAGCAGTATTGCCGCGAGTATCCCTCACTGGCGATCCGTTTGTACAAGAACCCTAAAAATCTTGGTCTTTCTCGAACCTACGTGAACGGCGCCTTTCTCGGACGAGGCAAGTATTACAGGTATATTGGGGGAGACAATGCCGAGCCGAAAGAAGCGATAGTCCGGATACTCAAGATGATGGGAAAGGCTGATATCATTATTCCCTTCCATGAACAGCTTACTGGAAAAAGTTTTAGCCGCGTCGCAGTATCCAAGCTTTACACTTTCCTGGTGAACTTGCTGAGCGGTTATTCCATCAAATACTACAACGGCTGTGCCGTGCATCTGCGCTACAATGTCCTTCGCTGGCATTCCTATGCCTATGGGTTCGGTTTCCAAGCGGACATGATCACACTCTTGCTCCAGCAGGGTGCGACTTACGTCCAGGTCCCTGTCCGGGTTGGCCACACCAACAAGGGACGCGGCGCGTCGCCCTTCCATATTAGAAATATTGTTTCTACCGGACACACCTTATTTGAAATCTTTCGGCGGCGAATAAACATCATATTATTCGGGCAATAGCTCTTCGCCTCTCCTCGCGGGCGGCTTTTTCTCTAAGGTTCGTCGACCTGCCAGCTACGAATGCACAATGGAACGAACCTCACCATGAATGCAAAACAGGCGGCTTTCCTCGTTGGCAAGGTAATCTTGGCCGTCGCCATCATCGCGTGGCTCTTTCACCGCACGGATGCCTACCTCGTCTGGCTGAGGGTTCGCGATGCGCATCGTATTCCGATCGTTGTCGGTCTGATCTTATGGTTGGTCACGATCGTGATCGCCGGCTGGCGATGGAACCGGCTTTTAGGAATTCTCGGCATTCACATCCCGGTGAAATCACTCACTTGCGTTGTTCCTATTGCGCAATTCTTCTCTGTATTTCTACCGGGCTCGACTGGGGATGACCTCACCCGGATGCTTTACGTTTCCCGCCTTGCGCCAGGGCGGGTAGGAGAAGCATGCACAACTGTGCTATTGGACCGATTCATCGGGTTAATTAGCGTTCTTTTGCTAGCCGCGTTTTGCGTCCCCTGGCAATGGTCGCTCATGTCCGCTTCAAGCCAGACGCGCTGGATAGCACTCGGTATGCTTTCTGCCGGAGCCTTCGCCTGCCTCGGCGGGGCTGTCTTTTTCCTCGCCGGTCATCCGACGCACCGATGGTTTGAAAAGCGTCTTCGTCGTCGGCCGGCACACTCACTGCGCGATGAAGCGGCCCGAATATGGGGCCTTTGGTGCGATAACAAATTGTTGATCGCTAAAGTGATTGGCGCCGCGTTGATCACCCAGTTGATTCACTGCGTCATTTTTTATCTCGCGGGTCTCTCCGTTGGCATCCGCAGTCCGTTACTGATTTGGCCGACGTTTGTCCCGATCGTCCTCGCGGCAAACGCACTCCCGATTACCATCGCGGGCATTGGGGTCCGTGAATACTTGCTCGTCCTCTTCCTGGGAGTAATCGCCGGTGTCGACAGTGAGCGAGCCGTTGCCACTTCCTTCGTTATTTTTGCCATGATCCTGGCGATGTGTTTGCTGGGCGGGGTGCTTTACATTTTCTACCGGCCGAAACGTAAGGTGGTAACTGTAGATGGGCTTGGTGCGCCGGCATGAAGCGCTTCCAAGCTTGATGCTAGCTCATGGCCGTCTCAATCTGATCGACGGCATGGCGCGCGAACGGAATCGAACAAGTCCAACCGGGAGAGACGGCGTTCAGCAGGTGGGTTGAGTGTGCATCGCCCTCGATGACGAAATCCATTTCGAGTTTTCGATTCTTGGTATCGAGTAACTGGGCGCGAATTCCGGGCTGGCCCCATCGCCTGTAGTGCTCTGGCCGCACCCCGTGCGCCAGGCGTGATGCGAGGGCAACGAGCCGGGGGCGCGAATACTTTTGTACCTCTTCGAAAGCTAGCTTCTGGAAATCGAACGTCGACGACATCATAAGACCGGCTTCGCGAAACAAGACCTCGATAAACTCCCCAAACCTAAAGTTGTCCAATCCCCCGTACTGCTCGCGCCACAAAGCTGGAATAGCCGTAGGCCCGATCTTGGCGCGTCCATCCTCTTTTACGGTGAAGTGGACGCCGAGAAACGGATTCCTCAGATCGGGCACAGGATAGATGTTAGTTCGGAACGCGCCGGGCGGTTCGTCCGAGTAGAGATAAAGTCCTTTAAAAGGAAGTATGCGATATCCTCGCGAAAAACCAAAATCGAGCGCGATCTTATCAGCATAAAGCCCAGCCGCATTGACAAGGTGGCCCGTCGAGAAACTCTCTTGTGGCGTCACAACCACCTCCTTTTTAGCTCGAAGATAAGGAGCCCTATTGTGGATAATTACACCCTCTGTTATCGCGTCTCGAGTCATTGATTCAATCACAAGCCGCGGGTCCGCTGAAGAGGTAGTAGGAGAAAAAATAGCGCGCAGATGCGTTTTTACTCGCGGCTCGACCTTGCGAGCCTCCTCTTCCGAGAGATTTTCAAGCGGGACGCCGTTCGCTGCGCCACGCCGGAGCAGCTCATCGAGTTGTGGGAGATCGGCTTCGTCTTTCGCAACCACCAGCTTGCCGCAGCGATTTAAAGGTATGTTTTTAGCTTCGCAATACGCAGTCATCGCCCGGTTGCCAGCTCGAGTTAGCTTCGCTTTCAGGCTGTCTGCCGAATAATAAAAGCCGGCGTGGATAATACCGCTGTTTCGACCGCTGGCGTGCAGGCCACAAGCAGCCTCCTTCTCGAGCAAGGTTACCGTGGCGCTGGGAAAACGATGTTTCAGTTCCCGGGCAACACTGAGCCCAATGATGCCGCCACCAAGGATTAGGAAGTCAGTCGAACTCATCGATCGGGCGCTTTCGAGCACCCATTCGTATGAGGTTGCCTCGTTCGTCTCATTTTTTCTCTAGGAGTTGCCTGCCAAGGGCGTGTTGCCCAAACGGAACACAGGGCTGTGCCCTGTGCGGCCACCGGACATTCTGTCTGGTGTGTTGGATTGCAGCGGAGTAGAGTGAAGAGCAAGTTGTGATGCCAGGGTGCGGTATGCCACAAGGAAAGTCGCAGGGCAATTTCCCGATTTTGAAATTTGAGACCATCCAATGTTGCGCGCAGGAGCGTTAAGGTCAGACTACTGCTTGCTAAATTCAAGAACTCGCATTGTTCGTTTCTTCCGCAAGAGTTGCCTATGTCAAGAATTAACAATTCGGGGGCGGGAAGAAGGCTAACCTAGATGACACACGAACCGTCGAAAAGCTGGTCGATCGAGTTGGAAAAACGGTCGAGAACCAGGGGCCTCTGGCTTTGTGCCTTAGGGACTTGCTTCCTTGTCTCGGTCTATGCTGCTTTGCGCGGCGGTTATATTGGCCCAGACTACGACACTCACTTGGCACGGATCCTCGACTCCAAGAGATTCTTTGATTTTTCGATGGCAGACCCGCCTATCTACATTATTCTGGCGCACGGGCTTTTCCGGCTCATCGGAAGAAACAATGGATTTCCTATTACCCTTTCGATTATTCAGGTGGCCGCAAACATTCTGGCCCTGTGGTGGTTTTTCCTCTACTCGGAGCCCCGCTTCAAATCGCCTCTCCTCCATTTGGCCTTCGTCCTACTTCTGACTTTCCTGCCGGTCCGAGTTACTCACGTGGCCACGAGCGGAACGGATTGGATGACAATTCCCGTGTTCGTAATCGTGCTCTTTCTTTTCGACAAGTTCCTTTCTGACGAAACTTCCACGCCGAAAAATGCGGCATTTGTTGGTTTGGCGTTGGCGCTGGGCATCTGGAGCAAATACAGTTTCATGGCCCTCATTCCCGCGCTCTTTGTTATTTTTCTTTTCCTTTGGTGGAGGCGAGGTTGGGCACTAAGACAATTCGTCTCAATCTGCGCTCTCAGTTTGGTCCTTCCTTCGGCGCTGCTGCTCTACAGCTATTGGGCGAGCACTCACGTGAAGAATGCTATTTCGCAGACGAATTGGATACCAAAGGGCGGCTTACATGGTCAACCTGAACTGGATTGGAAGGATCTCCTTTTGATCAAGGCGAAGGACGCCCAACTTTTCGGCGCGCCGCAGTTTTTCAAACCCGCGAAATCAGACCCGTATCCTTTCGGTTATCGGGAGCCACACCGGCACAGCTTCCTCGCCTTATCGCACATGGGCACTTTTACTGACACGGAGAATTTGTTTCAAGATTTGACCGCTGTTCAGAACATCGAGCATCGTCTTATTCCGGATCTAAAAACACGGCGGCCCTGGAAGACTCTGGTGATGGTCGCGTCAATGTCCTTGGGAACGCTCTGGACGCTCCTGGCTTTGATCGGAACGCCATGGATTCTTGTCCGAGCAGTTAAACATCTTTGGAAAGACAAACTGGAGCGCGAAGATGTCGCAATACCTCTAGGAACTGCCTTCTTTCTCCTAATGTTTCTGCTGATTCCGTTTACAATGGGGTCAGCTATCACCGCGTCCTGGACCCCCCGTCTTTACCTGGTGCCCCTCCTTTGCTTCTTCTGGGCCGGTTTTCTTTTGCTCGACAGGACAATCGTGGCCAAATGGGGGCAAGTCGCTGCGATTGTTCTCGGTCTCGCCATCGCCCAAAGCGGTCTTGCTTTAGTCGCTCTGACGTGAGAGAACGATCAGTGCATCGTTCAGGGACGGCCAAAAGTAACAACAGTGTTACTTTCATTTTTCGGACCAGCATCGGCCAAAGATCGCGTTTACCGTAATACATTTCATGATCGTCTATCTCGACTTTCGGACTGAGCCCAAGCCGGAATGCGGATAACTCCAAAAATCGCTTCCCGACCCAGGTCGGGACATTGACCAGGAGAAGCCCTGACGGTGTGAGTAATCGCCTTTCGTGAGCCGTCATGTTTCTCAGTTCCACTTTCCAAGTGAATGTCGCCCCAAGAGTTTTTCCCAGGCCGCTTTCGTTGTCGGCGGCACGTTTTGATCAGCGTCGATTAGCCAGGAAATGGTCGCAAGCGAGTTCACAAGGATCGAGACAGCGACAAGCCCGATTATTAAATGACGCGACCGTAGCAGGGCCACGCCACCCGAACAGAGAAAGATGACAAGACAGAAGATCATGAAAGGATAGAGATCTGCGGCGTAACGCTGGGCGAGCGCAAAAAATGATAAAATGCAGAGGCATTGGCCAAAAAGGGCCATAGCCGCAACTCGCTCAAAAAGGTCCGCTCTTTTGCGTTGAAAGAGACATATGATTCCCATGATTGCACCGAAAACGAGCCAGCCAGAACACCACGGGAGAGGGAGATAGACTTCGCTGAAGTCATTGGAGTACAGAGTGGGGTAGTTATAGGAATGGCGATCTGCCGCTAAAAAAGGCGGCTCACGCTGGAGAGCAGGAAAACGCAGGCCGAAATAGTCAGCGAAACTGTGAGGAATTCGCCGCGGACTAAACACGCCAAATTTGTGAGCGAACTCGCTATGAACCGGATTGATGTAATAATCGAAGTTGACGCCGAAGGGGCTGCCGAATCTTGCGCAGCTCAACCAAATGTAAAAAGCGAGCGCAGCACAGAGCGGGAGGAGGAGCGCCGCGAGATTAATGATTCGATTCTCCGGCCGAATTGCTAGAGCAAGAAATGGGGCGATCAGGACGAAAGGCGCGCCAAAGGTGACTCGGGAGAGCAAAGCACAACCGGCACAGAGCGAGAATCCCAGCAACGCGCCTGTGAGGGCGCTACCCTCGGCTTTTCGCGATCGGAAGGCGAAAAAAATCGCGCCTAGCGATAAGGCCAGTCCCCAGATTATGGCCTCATCGTAGATGGAAAGATTCCCAAGCAGCAAGAGCAAGGGGGACCCGAGCGCGAACCCGATTACACACGCGTTGCCCAGCCAGTCACGGGCGCGCGGTGAAAGCGGCGACGAACTCAGCGCTGTGCGCACCAGACCGGCAAAGGCAAACAGCGCGATGACCCCGGCGCAAAATCCTGAAATACGGGACCATTTTCCATGCCCAGCAGGGTAGATGAAATTGAGCGGAACACGGAGGAGCGCTGGGAACGGCCCAAAGTACATGCGCACTTTGCCGTTCACGATCATTGCTTCGTGCGCGATCGCGTCCGCATCGACGTCCACATCTCCGTGCAGAAAATGTTCCGCCTGTGAATCGTAGGCGCCGCCGAGCACCTCCTTGACAAAAATCTGGTGTCCGCCCGTTGTCGTAAACACCCACAGAAGCACGCTCAACAGTAACGTGAGCGGCAGAAGAAGCCGGGGAGCCGCGGAAGAACTCAGAGGAAGCTGGTTACTTTCTGAAATCCAGCGCCCCTTTTTTGAGCGCGTAAATGTAACCTACCATCAGGATCGCGATAAAACCGAGCATGCTCCAGAAAACGATGCTGCTTTCTTTGATGGCGTCCCGATATACGACCGCCCACGGATACATGAACACGATCTCGATGTCGAACAGGATAAAAAGCATTGCCACGATGTAGAACTTGATGCTGAAGCGTGGTAGCCCTTCCTCTGCCGGAATCATCCCGCATTCGTAGGGCAGATCCTTGGCTGGAGTGCGCTTTCCGCGTTTGCCTACCAATACACTGACGAGCAGAGCGGAAACGGCAAACAGCATCGCGACGAGGATTTGCAGGAGAACCGGCAAATATTCGCGCAGCATCCGGGAATCTGGCCTGAAGCCAATTCGTTGGGAAATAGTAGGCTTATCTTACCCCGGCGAGATGACCATTCTGCTGGGCAATCGCGTTGGCCAAAGCTGATGGCAAGCCCTTGTATTTCTTGCCATTCTTCTTGACCGCACCGCGCGCCACGAGATTCTGTAATTTCTCGTAAGCTCGCAGCCGCAGCATTTCTTCGCCGCCGCTTGCAGCGTTCCGGGCACGCAGATTTTCGTGCACGATGTCGAAAAGCTGCTTAAACTCAAAAGAAGAGCGCCGGGAGAGGACAGCAACCAGCTCCTCAGTTACCAAGTCGGGAACACGACGGGAGAATGCATTTTTCTTTAGAATAGCCATAGGGCGAGAAAATTAACACGTTTTCCAAAAACTGCAGCAGTTTTCTTCGCTCACGGCCGGAAGGGTAAAAAGTGCCGAAATGACACAGCGGGAGCTGGGCGCGCCCAGCTTGCCCGCCTGCTTGGCGCAACCGGGCGGTCCTACGCCGACCTAGGGAGTCGGGGATGGGCTGGGTGTCACCTGCGGCATGGCCGCTCGAGAAGTGCTCCAGGCACCTACGCCGGTGCCGATTTTCCGTCGTGCCGTGCCAAGGCTGCTAAGAATAGCCACGGCAATTGCAGATTGATCAAGCGTGATTGGCCCGATTGACTCAGCAACGTAGCCGTCATGATCGTATCGTTGCGAAGTAACGATAGGGCTTAAGTGCTTCGTAATCACCTCCGGCGACGGAAGCTTAGTAGCATCGATGGAACCAGCTACAGCCGGCACAAAAGCCGCAGCCATTAACAACATTGGACGCAGCGAAGCGTCCAGACGGGAATACAGCAGTGCCGTGTCGGCGTAGGCAAAAAAATTCGTTGGCGCCGGCAGCAATCGTTCGGCTGCTTTATAAGTTGAGGAATCGGAAAGACCAGCCGAGCCGGTCCCGCTGCGTTTCATTGCCTCTTCAACCGAGACTGGGTTAAGACCAGCTACAAGAATCCGATTCGACACGGCGATCGTCGGGGTGATCGCCACGAGGCTTGCAGCCGATTGTTTCGAAAAATAGCGCACGCCGTCCTTCTCTGTTTGCGTCCAAATCGCACCCTCATCAACGCGTATGAGGGCATCAGTGATCTTCCCGGCTTTGCCCGCATCCGTGACTGGCAGTGTCAGGAGCAAAGATGGCCAATGCGCACTCGACGGCCAGTCTGCCAGCGATGCCAGCTCGAGGCCAAATGCAGCCTTCCAATCGTCAGCGGTGATCCCGCTATCGGCGAGTGCCTGAAAAACTTTCGTGCCAGCAAAGGCAGCCGCCTGGTTCAGTGTGTCGATTTTCTCCCCGAGATTGAGAAGCATCGATAGATAAAAGAATGTCTCTTTCGTACCGAGCGATACGGAAGACCGAGTGACCGTAGCTTCGTGCTCCAGCTTCGGCATGCCGAGAAAAAGCACGTCGTGTATTTTCCCGTTATCGAACCGTATCGAACCGGCGATGCAGCGCATTTTTTCGAGCATCGTGGTCTCGCCGGGCGTCGGTGTTGATCGAACAGCAGCGCGCAACGCTGCAAGCCGCTCAGAAAACATTTTTGGCTGCAGGTAAAAGAATGCCGCGTAGCTCGAGGGTCGGTGCGAGACGGCTTCGCGATACGCTTCATCCTTTTCGAGGGTAGCCTCCGGATTCTTAGCTCGGTGATCAGCACGATCGAGCAGCGCCTTCAGTTCGGTCAGGTCCGTTGCCGCAAAAAACCACGGCCGATCGCAAGTGGTCGCGAGAGTAAAAGGAGCTGCGGTGACCAGCTCGATTTCATGGCGCTGGTATTGAAGCTTCTCGCGTTTCGCTGCCGGACTTTGTCCCAAAAAACCCGAGCGCCATCTGCTGATGATTCGCTCAGCTTCTTCCTGGCTGCCACGAAAACGAAAGCCGCCGACAAATCGTGGATTATTGTTATCCATGGAGGTCAAGGCGAGGAAGGCGTGCTTCGGGTCGAGCTGTTCGATCTCCTGCAGCGTTTGAGCCCCGAAAGCTTTCGGGGTTGGAAGGCTGCCCAGCGGCTTGCGTAGAAAATCCTGGACCGCGGGTTCGTGGTAGAGCTGGTAAATATCGCTCCGATACCATTCATCGCGGGTTCGATTTAAGTCAGGCATGTGTGCCAGAAAAATTGTTTCCCGAGGCAGAAGCGCGCTTACTGGCGCGCTCGAAATTTGTTGCGAAAGATTCCAGTAGTACCAACCAGCGAATGCGGCGAGGGCGAGCGCGATGAGTAGGAAGATCAGACGTCTCATGGAAGCGGCACTGTAGCGGGAGGCGTCTCGCTGCGAAATTTAAATAATCGACCTCCAAAGATTTCTGCAGCCGACACGGCTGTCGCTACAGAAGTGCAAATCACGCCCGGGGATGAAATTGCCGATGCACAGCTTTAAGCCGCTGTTGATCGACATGCGTATAGACTTGCGTGGTCGAAATATCGGCGTGGCCGAGCATCTCCTGAATAATCCGCAAATCGGCGCCATTCCCCAGCAGATGCGTCGCGAAACTATGGCGGAGAAGGTGAGGGTAAACGTTCTTTTCCAGCCCGGCGTGCCGCGCGTGTTTCTTCACGATCTGCCAGATACGCGCCGTCGTTAACTTGCTACCTCGTTCAGAAAGAAAAATTTCGCTGCTGCTACGCGGTTTTACCAGGTTGGGCCGCTCCACCGACAGATAGGCCGCCAGCGCTTCGCATGCTTTTCGACCTACGGGCACGAGCCGGGTTTTGTTTCCTTTTCCAGTCACACGCACAACGCGTTCTTCGAAATTGAAATTCTCAAGCCGTGCATTTGCCAATTCCGAAATGCGCAAGCCACTTGCGTAAAGCAGCTCGATCATCGCGCGATCGCGCAATCCGTGAACAGCTTTCAGGTCGATGCTTTCCAGGAACTGCTCCACTTGCAATTCATTTAGTGTTTCGGGGAGATAACGCTCGATCCGTGGCAGGGCCAACGCCTCAGCCGGGTCCCGTTCAATCGTTCCTTTTGCGGCCAAAAACCGAAAGAAAATCTTCAATGCCACCACGATTAGCTTGATCGACGACGCAGAAAGGCCGCCTCGTTTGCGATCGGCGAGATATTCGCTGATGATCGGCAGAGTCACACCACGCGGATTATCGATTTTTTTACTGGCAGCGCACCACTGCGCGAAGTCGCTCAGCGACCTTTGGGTGGAGAATTGGTAATTTTCTGAAAGACCGCGCTCGACCGCGAGGAAACGGATAAACGAATCGATTGCGTCTTCCACGACGCAATTATTGTAGTGGAAGGCGCGCCGCGTGCCAAACCCGCGGTAGTAGGGACATCGCGCTGCGGTCTGTGTTTAGCTGCCAAAGGCGCTGTCTCACGCCAGCCTGGGGCATCGCCCAGGAATCCAATCATCCGGGTAACCAAGCGCTGAAAGCGCGATTCAGTTCAGTGATGGTTCTGAATCCCAAAATACCGCTCGCGCAAATCAATGCTGTGCCAATGATGGAACGAATGACGTCACGTGTGAACCGCGCTTTCAGCGCTAGCGGTTCTTGGTGCCGTGAATCCCTGGGGCGATGCCCCAGGCTGAAAGCTTGCATAGCGCCTTTGTCGCTAAACACATCAGCGGCGACCGCAGCGCGGCGCCTCCACGATTTATTGACAAGGTGAGGCGAAGTGTTTGATGTTTGTATACGATGAGTTTGGATCTCAACACCATCTTGAAAGATTGGCCACATGAGAGCGGCAGTATCAAAGTGCGCAAGATCGCCGGGCTCGATGGCCGCGAGAAATTGCAACTCCGAGTCGATCTCGGCGTGTTACAAATGGAGATGACCGGCCGGCCAGATGGCCGGCGTCCGCACAATTGCGAATCGCTCCTGGAATATTATCAAAAACGAGCGGCGCGCGCCGGACAGAAACACGAGGCATACGAGCTTACACCTGAGCAATGCGCGGAGCTTCAACAGGAAGGCATCCAATATTATCATCGTTACCTGAGCCTCTTTCAGATCAACGACTTCGAAGGCGTGGTGCGCGACACACAACGCAATCTCGATCTTTTTAGTTTTGTCGCCGAGCACACAGATCGCGAGGAATTTTCCTGGGCTCTGCAGCAGTTCCGGCCTTACGTGCTTATGATGAACACGCGAGCCAAGGCATCCATTCTGCTTGGTCAGGGAAAATTTGCAGAGGCCATAGCCGAAATTGAACGCGGTCGCGAGGTGATTGTAGATTTCTTGCAACAATCAAATTTTCCAGAGTTGGTGTCGAAAAGCTCGGAGATCGCGTTTCTCGACGAATGGCTCGACGAAGTGAAGGCGAAGCGCCCGCGTTCGAAACTGGAGATCATGGAACGCGAGATGGAAACTGCGATTGCAAAGGAACTCTACGAGCGCGCGGCGGAGTTGCGCGATGCGATCAAGCTGCTGAAGACGCAGAAGTCGGTGTAACGGGAGCCGGCTAGCGACCATATTCAGCGATGGCCGCGATCTATCTGAGGTATGAAGACCATATTCTATTCGCTGGTTCTGACTGCTTTTATCGTCCTTCCGGTCCGCGCGGACCTTACGATTGTTTATTCGACAATGGTACAACCCGCGAGCCACGCTGAAAAGCCGCAAGCAACTCCGACTGCAGTCGCTGCTGCCGCAACGAACATGACCATCAAGGTCAAAGGCGACAAAGCGCGCATTGATGCTTCTCCGCAAATCACTGCAATTTTCGACGGAAGAACCGGCGAGCTGATCAATCTGCTGAATGACCAGAAGACCATCGTCCGCATTTCACCGGATAAAATGAGAGCTATTGCGGACATGTTGAACCAATTCAGCAGTAACAAAGCGAACTCCGACAAACCGAGACTCACACGCACTGGCCAGAGGGAAACGATCAACGGTTACGATACCGAGCAATACAGCTACGAAGGACCCGATTTTAAGGCGACTTATTGGATCGCTCCTAACTATCCAAACGGCGCTGCCGTCCTGGCACAACTTCAATCGATTAAATCTGAGTTTTGGGACGCGGCCAATACGAAGATGCCCGACTTTCGTGATTTCCCCGGGCTGCCGATCCGGATGCGCATGATCGTTGGCAAGGCAAACCCAGCAGATAGGCACGGCGGGAGCGCCCCAGACCATCCTACCGAAATTACGAGCACCATCACGGGTGTAAGCCTCGACTCAATTGCCGATAGCGTGTTTACCGTGCCTTCTAATTTTAAGGAAACAAAGCTGCCGGATATCTTTAAGAAAAACGCGCGGCCGACTGTTTCGCCGAATCCATAGCTCAAGCATTTTCGGCGCAGGGGTGTAGACGTTTTCTGTAGAGGCAGCCGTGTCGGCTGCGCGTACCGCATTTTGCAGGCGACACGCCCGCCGCTACAGTTACCAAGCCATGCCTTCACTTGTGCTGGCATCGAGTTCACCAAGGCGAGCTGCATTGCTTTCCGGCGCTGGATTTGAATTTGAAATCGCGCCACCGCGGCTCGCCGAAAAATTTGATGCTGCTTTTACATTACGCGAGCTCACGCTCTGGAATGCCATTCGCAAGGGAATGTCCATCGGCCAAACGCGCCCCGATGCCGTTGTCATTGCAGCGGATACGCTCGTCGCGCTTGGAAATGAAATCATCGGTAAGCCGTCGGACTTGGAGGAGGCCACGCAGATGCTCCAGCGCTTGAGCGGTCAAACCCACGAAGTTTGTTCGGCCGTTTTAATTTACCACCAGACATCCGGAAGGTCGTCGCTTTTTCATGATATCTCGCGTGTTCGCTTTCATCGGCTGAACCGCGCAATGATCAAGAGGTACCTTGCGAAAGTGAACCCGCTCGACAAGGCTGGCGCCTACGCCGCGCAAGGAACCGGTGCAGAGATCATCGCAAAAATCGAAGGCTCATTCACCAACGTCGTCGGCCTGCCAATGGAGAAGACAATCGCAACGCTGGCCAAATTCGGCATACGGCCAAAAAAGGCTTAACGCCTGGTTCAGCGATTCGTTAAGCCGCCAGCAGAAACAACGAGGCGACCAACTGCTAAAACGAGCACCAAAATTGGAATTGCGAGGCTGATACCGTTTAACAATAAGCCCGTCGTAGCTAATTTCGGCGCCCGTGTCGGACGACGTCTGGCGCTAAGTCCCGCGAGGAACCCAGAAGTCGCGAGCGCAAAAATGACAAATCCAAAGAATGGCAACCCCCAAACAATATCGCTGCCACCTTTACCGAATGGCGGCATTTCCATGAGCGACAGGAAAACCAGAACCTCGGTTGCGAGCGCTGCGATTGCTGTAATTAAGGAGAAGTACGTCAAATGATGTGTTCGCGATTATCTGACCGAAGCCGGATCGTTTTTGTCTGCAGATTGTGTCGGGCGCGGATGAAACGAACTGTCTTGCTCTTGACTCGCATCAGGATTGAATGGGTTATTGCCGTAACGCCACCCCGCGCCTGCACACCTGGCAGGAGCGCGCTGTCGCTGATTCCGGTTGCGCAGAAAATGATGTTCTGGCCGTGGGCCAGATCGTCGGCCGAATAAACGCGGTCGAGATCTTTTTCGTAGCCGTCGGTGATCAATCTTTTTCGCTCCTTCTCATCGCGCGGCCACATTTTGCTTTGCATGTCGCCGCCGAGAGATTTGATCCCGGCAGCCGCCAGCACCGCTTCGGGGGAACCGCCGATGCCCATGTAAAGATCAACATCGGAGTCGGGCAACGACGGTGCGATGGCCGCCGCGATGTCGCCGTCCCCGATCATGCGCAAAGACGCGCCTGCCGCGCGAATTTGTTCGACGATCTCCTTGTGTCGCGGTCGATCCAGCATCATCACCGCCACGTCCTGCACGCGCTTGTCCACCGCGCGCGCGACGATTGCCAGCATCTCGGCGATCGGCATGTCGATGTGAAGCGAGTCGCCGCGCTTTTTCATGTAATCGATGACCCGCGCCCCGTAGGCCAGCTTCGACATGTAGAATGAGGGAATATCTCGCAACGCAACCTTCACTCCTTCCTCCGGGCTCGCCGCCGCAATGCAACTGATCGAGTTTGGTGCACCCTTGGAAATATTCGATGTGCCGTCGATCGGATCTATCGCGATATCGAACTGCGGCGAACCTGGAATCCACGTGCCGAGCTGTTCGCCTTTGAAAATTCCGGGCGCTTCGTCCTTGATTCCTTCACCGATCACGACTTCGCCGCAGATATTCATCAGATCGAACATGCCGCGCATCGCGTCGCAGGCGGCTGCGTCGGCTGCTTCCTTGTCGCCCCGACCAAGCCAGCGCAACGCATTCAGTGCAGCCGCCTCGGTGGCGCGAACAAAGTCGAACTCGATGATGCGCTCGATGTCCCGATAATCCTGTTTTGGCAGTCGCAGAGCCACGAAGCGTCAATTTTCACGCATGTCGCGCGCGATGACAAGATATCAAGGAGCGGCGGCTGCCGAACTTGAAAAATGTTGTGCGCTGCCCAAAGCCGTTTCGGCCGTTGTCCCGTCCATTCGCGGAAGGCCCGCTTCAAGAATAAGTGGGATCAGGGAAGCTGACGAAACTTTCGCGTTTTCGTTTAAACTGATCTCGAGTAACGCACCGTGATTCCACGACGCAACAGTGGGCGCGCCATCGAAGACGAGATTACCCAGCGAATAGGCG
Source organism: Candidatus Udaeobacter sp. (assembly GCA_041487635.1). Classification (GTDB taxonomy): domain Bacteria; phylum Verrucomicrobiota; class Verrucomicrobiia; order Chthoniobacterales; family UBA10450; genus Udaeobacter. The sequence goes on from JBGPNR010000003.1 coordinate 24,845, forward strand.
ATTGGGCAGCCGTGATAAAAGTCGAGCGGCTGGACACAATGCGGATGCGAGCCAACCACAAGATCAACTCCATGGTCCACCAGCCATCGGGCGAGTTCGCGCTGTTTGTCAGTAATATTCGCCGTGTTTTCAGTTCCCCAGTGGACCATGCAAACCACGAGGCTTGCCCGCGAACGAGCACTGGCGATCGCGTCGCTCAGGCGGACTCGATCGGATGCTGCTGCGATCTCAGATCCTGCGGCAGGGCCAACATCACTGATCGCTAGAAGCGCGATTTTTTTTCCATCGCGCACAGAGAAAAAACTCGGCGCGTAAGCATTGTCTATTGGTGTTCCAAGCCCGACTGGCTCCATCTTTTCACGAGATAAAGACGCTGCGCAGTCGCGCAATGCCGCGGTCCCGAAATCGAGTGCGTGATTATTTGCCAATCCCATGGCTCGCAATCCGGCGGCGCGAAGCAATTGCGCTGAGCGCGCCGGGGCGCGGAATGCATAACGTTGCGTGGAGCAGCCGAGATTCGAAATCGTACATTCCAAATTCGCAGCGGCGAATGAGGCACCTTGGAGGACAGTCCCGATTCCGGCAA
>JBGPNR010000004.1:0-22343 GCA_041487635.1 Candidatus Udaeobacter sp.
AGCTTTGTCCACCGTTTGCGGACTGACGAATCCCGCTGAAACTGACTCCTGCGTACAATCTGCGATTTGCCGAAGGCGAAGTTTTATCCAAAACCAACGAGCGCGCATCTCCACCGCCGTTGGTTCCTTGCGCCCAATTCCGGCCGCCATCAGTCGAACGGAACAGGCCATTACTGGCGCCGAGGTAAAGGATGTTGCTATTGGCGGGATCGACAATGATCACATTGACGTTTTGGCCGGAAAAGAGCGCTTGGGCGTTGCCGGTGTTGTCGCTGGGAAATCCGGAACCGAGAACGATCCAACTTCCGCCACCATCAGTGGATTTGAGAATGCCCTTCGATATATTCAACACGAACCGGCCGCTGGTCCCGGCATAGATCGTGTTAGTATTGCTCGGGTCGATTGCCACCGCGCTCGGCTCACCTGTGCCTAACGAGGGCTGCTGATCGAAGAGTGGCCGCCAAGTCAAGCCGCCATCAATACTCTTCCATACTCCGCCTCCGGAAGAACCCTGATAGATCACGTTAGAATTGTTAGGATTGACGGCGATCGAGCTCACGCGCCCATTGGCCTGACTGCTACCCTCGTTAACCGGGTTCGGACCCATTGGAGTCCACACAACCCCATGCAGGCTGGTGAGCGGCGCAGGAATAGAAGGGGCGCGCGCAACCGAGGACCTCGGAATTTTCCGCCACTGGTCCATTGCACGATCGTAGATGTCGGCAGGTACGGGTTTGGCATTTACCGAAGCGCGAGCTTCATAAAAGGCCTTTTCTCTCTCGTGGGAATGCAGTGTAGTATTTGTCGCCCCTGACGGCGAGGCCGCCTGGGGTGAACTCGAGCTAACGGGCAGGGCAATATTCGCCAGCAGAAATGCACAGAGAAACTGCAGTCTAAGTAGGTGAAAGAATCGTTGCATGCTCATACGGGGACCTCCTGATTTACGTGGATGGTGCTCAGCGTGTCCGGCCCTGTCTAGACCCCTAAAAGTGGAGTTTTCCTTGACATCCTCAGAGAAATTTTGGGATCCTTGGACTAAGGGGATTTCTTAGGTGAAAAAGGTAAGCGTCCTGAAACAGCTGGGGCATGACCTGGGATCGGAAATGCCGCGGGCAATCAATCTGATGGCACGAAAAGGCCGCGCGAAGGACCTCGCGGATTGCCAAGCCCTCCATAAATCGTTAAGCGTTTCTTACGATGAAGCCAGTTGGCGCATTTTGCTGGAGATGTGGCGCGCCCTCCTCTCCAACGAAACAATGCAGCTTCTTCTCGTCGAGGACCGTTCCAAGCCGCTCAGTTCGCGGATTGTCTCTTTCAACGCAGCCTTCTTTGTTACCGACGAATTCTGCTCCGAAGCGCAATCAACACTTCCTCCCTACCTCGGTCTTCACATGGCGCGGCATTATTCCTCGCGCGAATTGCCTATATTGAATCGCCAGCAGGTTGCTCGGGCCAATGCTCACGATGGATTAAATGTGCTGATGTGTTTCGAAGGCTGGGAGCGTAATGGACTCTCGCGTGAGCAATTCCTGGCGGTGCGCGAAAAACAGAGCGAGGCGTTTCGTCTTACCCTGAGCGGCTATCAGGTGAAAGAATTTCTCGCTGAGCCGATTGGAGAGGAAACGTTACAGTGGATGCTTGACGGCGGGATCCATCTCAGGCGCGACTATTCCAGCTACTTTCTAAAACATCGTGCTCCCGTTCCAAAAGCTGCGCAACGGCCATGGCTCGTGGGGTTAACGAAAGAGGAGGCCTTCGCGCATCCCGGCAGCTATTTCGCCAGTTTCTTCGTTTATACCCCGCCCCGATTTCACTTCAATCGCTCCGAGCAAGTGCTTCTGCGTCGCGCCCTCATGGGAAAAACCTCCGAGGAACTGGCGGCATCGCTCTTCATTTCTCCCTGGACCGTAAAGAAGCGCTGGCACGCAATCTACGAGGAGGTTGCCGATATCGATAGCGAGTTGTTGCCGCCGTCGATCGCTGATGGTCTTCAGGCGACATCACGTGGCGCGGAACGCAGACGGTACCTGCTTAGCTATCTGCGACAGCACCCCGAAGAGCTTCGTCCATTTGATCGGTAGCGCGGGTCTGCTGCTCGCGGCGTTGATCACATTGCCTGCTTCATCGTAAACGCGAATCACAGCGTCGTGTGAGCGGCTGAAAAACTTTGCGTAGTCAACTGCGTTGCTGATTGCGTTTGGCTCGCTCGCCGGGGGCGCGATCTGATTTCCGACGCTCAGCCGCGCCGTGAGATCGTGTGAGACCGTTTAGTAGCCGTTTTCGCGGGGTGGTGGCGAGCTACGTGCCTGTGGCGAGATGTAGTGGTTCGTACTTCAGGCTTCGGATGAACGATTGAATACTTATCTACAGGTTCAGGAGTTACAGCAACCTCATCCTCTATTTTTTCATCCTCCATTTGAGGCGGCAACCCCAACTCAGCCCTGGCCTGACGAAATTCAAAGGCCGCGCGCTTGTCTTCGGCAGGGAAGGCAAGCAAAATCGCGACTCCGCCAACGATCACGAAAATTGTAGCAAATAAAGCGGATTTCATGGTCTCCGTCTTACCAATACGGCATCTGCGGGATTGCGATGGTCTGGTTGCGAAGGACTCCTATCACAATTGAGGTTCGTGTTGATTGGTGAAAGAGTGAGATCACGATTTTCATGTCACTAATATCGACAACCGTTTGGATGGGAGCGCTACCCCGCAAAAGTAACGCAGTTGTCACAAAAGCGGGCGTCGCCGTCGCACGAAAACTCTGCGTTGCTCTATGGTGATCGGCGCTCTGGAGCGACTCGATACCCTCAAGACAAAGCTCAGCAACAAAATATGCCGCTCACTCCTGCGCTGCTCCGGCTCGATCCGATGTTCGATCCGCTTCGGAATGATCCGCGCTTCCAAAAACTCGTCGCCTCGCCCGAGCCGAAAAAACGGTAAAGCTCAACCAAGCTGGTCTACGGAAAGGAGCCACGCTCCGCACGACATCGGCAAACCGCGTTTACGGGCATCCTGGCGTATCAGAAGGGCTTTCCTGAGCGCCGGCTTGTTCCCGCAATGCACGTATCTCCTGCAACTGCTCCGTGCTTATCACGAACTGTTGGTTGAGCTGAACGCCGGGCTTTTCGGTATCCCAACCGAAGATGCGAGCAGCGCTTGCAGCCAAATCCCGCAAGTGCGCCGTGTTGCTAACCTTTAGCGGCTCTGCGGCTGTAGCTGCCGCTTCTGCGGCCCTGGCCGTAGCCCGTGCCAGCCCGCTCTTTGTGCGTTCTTCCAGCTCTTTATGCGTCGCAAGCAACACGTCCCCTGGTTGTGCGTGCAAAGTGCTTGCAAGGTCAGTACAAGGCCTCCCGCTCTTACGCTGGGGTAATTGCCAGTTGTAGCGTCGCGCCCACGAACAAACCGTGTCCTCGTTAAGCCCTAGTCTGCGGGCAGCCTCACGCGCGCCCAGCTCGATTGCGAGGACGCGAACGGCTTCACGGTCTACGGGTGCCTTGTTCTGTAGCTTAGTAGTTTTTTTCATTCTGTTAGTTGTCGACGTCGCTGCTTTGTTTCACTTGGCCTCAAAAGCCCTGCGACTTGTGACAATTGAGGCATATCTTTCTGAGCGCCATTGAGCAGTGGAACACTCAGGGCGTCGGATCCTGACGGGCTAGTGGTCAAGCTCGTCTCATCCTTGTTGGCCGCATATGTAGGTAACCAGCGATATCGCGCGGCCCTCCTATTAATGCGCGCTTTTTCTGTTGGCGTGATTGCCTCTAGCCCAACCAGCAGCTTGATGATGTAACTCACCCCTTGCTGGGTTTGTCCGAGCCGATCCGCCAGGCTGTTTTGCGCTATCGGGAAAGGCTCGCCGTCGGCCAAATATGCAAACGAACGCAGAAGCATGAACGCTTCCTGTTGTGGCGTTGTATTAAGTTTGTCGTAGATCCCGAGTTCAGTGGCTGAGAAGTTGTTGATGATGTCTTTGAGCAGTGAGTTCCAGATTGTGCCGAATTCTCGAAAGTGCTCCGGGTACTCAGTCGTAAGGTTTTTGACGTAGGTTGCCCAATGCAGCTGAACGATGTCACACGAAAGCGTGAAACCGAACTTATGAATCAAATCGCCGGTCAGCGTCGCTAGCAGTTTGTGGCGAGTACCTTTCGCTGAGATCGGATGCTTGGCGATTGTATCTTCGATTAGCTTTGGGGTGGTTGGGGATAAGAATCCGTTTTGCTTTCGATTTTGGCCGACTTCTTTTCGAGCCGGTTGATCAAGCAGATACAGCCTCTTTGTACCGTAAGAGGAGTTATTTACTTGTCTATCTCTTACAAGATCCCTAGGAGCGGCCGACATTCTTGTATGAGTGGAAGGAGAAGCCTCTTCAGTAAGCTGATCTAGCAGCGGTCGAATCGTTTCAGCGATTATGAGCTCAAAAGAATCGGTGTTTGGATTATAAGATCCAGGAATGCGAATCGCGCGACCCGTACGCTGTTTCTCGCTTCCTTCAGGCGGAAAGACCTCGCATTGGCCGTCCTGGATAGGAACGGGGATGCTTCCGGCAACATCTTTTAGTAATGCGGTCCATTCGCGCACGGGTTTCAGGTCCCGCGCAAATACGAACACGTGATAGCCGCGACCGCTGGCGGACAATATCACGTAACGATCACGGTATTAAAAGCAAGCTGAATGCTTTGATTGCGCGGTCTTTCGCCACTTCGTGGCCGCCTTCGTGCGCATCGAAATCCAAGGCAGCCCATGTGGACTCATTGTCGGCGTTCTTCGAGTAAACACCCATTGAGGTTTTCCGCCGTGCCTTCCCAGTGATTGTGTCGTAAGTCCACTTTGCATGTTCGCTCGCACGCCTATGCGAATCTGCTTTTGCATATCCCGGCTTCCCGTCGTCACCGCGCCAGACCGTCAAGAAATGATTGATCGGGTTGTCGTTCATCATGTGCATCACGAGCGCGATGAATTGTTCCTTGGTCCACAGCGCATCTGCGCGCACTGGCGGCTCCAGAAACACCCTGGCCGGAAGTGCTAGCGCTTTCTCATCCTGCCGCCTCTCCGAGCCTTCCCCACGGTTGTCAGATGGGTTGGGCGCGAGGAGTTGTGTTGCGTTCGACAGGTTTATCATTGTCCCACCAACAGCCGCAGTTTTGAGCCCTTCCTTTTGGCCGCTATCCTTACCCTGGGACGGATTTTCAATGCGCCCTGCCTTGATTCAGCGCCCGAAAACGTGTCACTGGTAAGCATTAAATACCGATCCACGATCCCTTTGACCTTTCGCCAATTGCCTCGCAGCTCGTAGGTGCGTCGGTAATGGTTGACCCCAGTTACCGCGACGCGGCGCGTGTCCTGCCGCTGATCGAGTTTGCGCGAGTACCTAGGATTCGTTGTCTGGAGCCAGAACATGCCTGGCGCAACCTTCCAGACGCAAAGCTCCGGCGGCCCATACGTGTAACAGGGATCGGCGCTCATTCCTCGCCTCCGATGGTTGCGCCTGGCTGGCGCACTTCGGCATCTGCTTCCAAGTGCTCGACATCGGAGAGCCGATATCGAACACCACGCCCGAGTTTCAAGCATGGCAGGATCCCGCTGCGTTCCCGCCGTTTCAATGTTTCAACTGATAACTTCCAGCGGTTGGAAAGCTCTCTTCGAGTGACTAACTGAACTGACCTGTCTTGTGGCTGCACGCGCACAATTTCCATGCGCTGCATACACAAAAAAACTCACCACGCGAGGGCGTCGTTTCGGTCCCTATTTTTCTTTTGGTCTGCCGCGCTTTTGCCCCGGGGAAGATTGAACAAGACGCCACGGCCCCCACAGGACTTGAGACAACGCCTCGTTTGAAACGTACCTGACCTCAAATTCGTCATCCTCTATCATTGCCAAAGTTTTTTCTTTGGGACCGGGCTTTACGGGGCGAAAGGTGCAGCCCAAACGTTTTAAAGACCTTCGCAGAGAACGCTCGGTGTAACAGTTATATCCTCTGCGTTGTAAAGACCTTGGCGCTTCAAGGTCCGCATTCTCGCTGACTAACTTCGCTTTAGGATTTTGCTTTTGGAAGATGTCCCAGAATTCAGAGAAGGAAGGCGGCACGTGAACATTGTGATATACCGCGTCCATGTGTTTTATGGACAACCGGCAAAACGCCTCTAAATATGCTGTTTTTATCGGACCATCATACCAATCCTCGCCCGGGCTATACGATTGTTTTCCTTCGATCTTATCGGCTACAAGGCGCAGAAATTTAGCAACATTTCCTTTGAACTCGCAAAGCTCCCGTCCAATCACGGCATAAGTTTCTCTCAAACGTTCGCTTTCTGGCTTCTTTACTAGCAAATGCCTCGTATCCGCTGGTACAGTCGGAGCGTGCACAAAGGCTGACTCTCACCGTGTTTTTTGATCCTGGTTTGGGGTATAGTGCGACACATACCCGCCCTTTGAATAGCTTTGCCTTGTGTATTAGTTCGGCTATGTGTTCGCCCCTTCCTGGTTGACTGAAACCCCGGCAGCTTATCATCGTTGCGAGCGCGCCCGCTATGAGTTGTGTCGTGCGATGCTCATCCTCCCTCGCAGCGCGCTGAGCGTTTGTTTCGCGTTTCGCCATTAGCGCGCCCTCACTTTCCCCCGAGGTTTCATTGGAACCACGTTCTCCGGCATTAACCATTCACCTACGGGAATTGTTGGCCGCGTTTTCAAATCCGTGTAATGCGCTGCAGTGGTGGCCAGATCGGCATGGCGCAACACTCGCGATGCAGCGTAAATACCGTGCTCAGATGTGATAAGCGCGCCAAGTTCCTTGCGCAGTTCGTGGAGCGGTTTCCTTGCAGTCACGCCGTGCTTGCGTAACCAGGCTGTAACTCTATCAAACACACTTTGCACCCGGTAATTGCGTCCCCATATTCGTGGTCCCGATACTCCGTCGCCGCCTTCGATTACAAACGCTCCGGTGGCACGCGCGCGAAAGCCTCGGAGTAATTCAACAACGCTCGCATCAATCGGAACTTCCCCGCGTGAATCTGCGCTTTTTAAGCTCGCCGTGTCCGTGTGCTCCACCCGGATAAGGCCACGCTCAAAATCAATTTGATGCCAGCACAATGTGTCGATCTCGCCTTTGCGTAGTCCAGCTGCAAGCGCAATCAACACCACGAGGAACGCAGGCGAATCGTTCTCAGCCAGTTCGTTCCTCGCCTGTGTTAGAATCGCCTTGGCATCAATGCGCGAGAAGTATTTGGCGCTTTGCCTTGGGAAAAACTCCACGTTCTGAAACGGTGGCGGTTCCGGCAATGGCACAAAGCGAACGATCTTTTTGCCAAACAAACTGCGCGCCTGTCGCAACGTGGAATTGCACGAGGTCATTCGTGAACGTTGTTCCGCTGGCGTCTTTGCCCGCTTCACGTATTCCATGCGCCACTTCTGAATTGCTGCCGGGGAAAGAAGCGCGAGGGGCGCAGTGTCAATTGCGCTACGATACGCTCGCGCGCCGCCACCCTTTGGGCCAAAGCGTTTGCTATTGCGCTTCACCCGGATGAGGTCGCCAACGATTTTGCGCAGTGCAGCAGCGTACAGCGCGAAGGTCGCAGGGTTCGTCGTTGCTACCGAGTGCGCCGCTTCAATCCACTCGCCCACCGTGGCGATGCTGTCTGCGGCTTTCTGTGGGCGATACTTCGCAAGCGCGCCCTGGACGCCGAGCGTCAAAAAATCAGTGTAAACGTTCGCCGCTTTCCGCGCTGCCGCTTCGGCGTTTCCGGTACCGAGAGAGAGAGCCATCCGTTGCCCGTGAATTTGCAACCGCATCGAGTAATGCGGCGACGTTTCACCGCGCGCGTTGACTGGCCTGAAAATGCGCGAGCGCCAGTAGCGCGAATCGTTCTTACCAGCCCCCCTCGTAATCGTGTTTGCCACTTGCTTGCCACTTTTTGTGTTCAAGCTTGAGCCGCTCTGTTCCGATATGGGTTCACCGTTGCGAGAGGGCAACACCTGGGGATTACGCGCTTTACTGCCCTTTTCCGTATGCATAATGGCACATTACGGAACACGGCAGAACATGTCAATAGGCAAAACTACGGATCAGAAGGTTAGTGGTTCGAATCCTCTCGGGCGCGCATATCGACTGCTCGGTCGAATTGCCTGTGACAAAACGAAGGCGAGAAAATGCTCGTCACCTTTTTTGAACATTAGCATACTTCTCGCTAGGCCATGAAAATCGTGCTTCTTCTCAGCGTAGCCGTGATCAGTTTTGCGGCGATTTTACTTTCATCGGGATGTCAGAAGAAAACTGTTGCCACGAATCCCGATTCTCAACGCAACAAAGAGTTGCACGAAAACACCAAGCCGCTGCAGGCCGCCGATTTCGTAGGATACGACGGAACAAAACTCAGGACGAGCGTAGATAAAATCATACAGGACAATCATAAACATAACAAAGAACTGGAAAAAGCGACCGAGGACCACTAAGCCCTGCCCAACAACGATTGCAGCCAACGGAATCGCATGATGTCAGTGTAATTTTTTGCCGTCGGGCTTTCACTGAAAATACGGCCGGACCTGCGCGTATTTCTTATCGCCGATTCCGCTGACTCTTCTCAAATCGTCAGCGCTGCGAAATGGTCGCGCTGCGATGATTCGAGCAGCCATTACATGTCCGATCCCTGGCACCGTCGTTAGTTCTTTCTCTGTCGCTGTATTGATGTTGATCCTACCAAGTGGCGTGTTTGCCTTTGGATGCGACTTTTTCGGATTGGGTCTGCCGCCAGGCGCTGTTTGCGTGGGCGGTCTGGGTGTTGACGAAAACGAAGGCGAAGCTGCAGGCCTTCCAAGTCCTTGAGATTTTTGGTTGGAACCGAAATGACTAAACGGACCTGAAACCCCGGCGGGTGCGTTTAATCGCCCGATGTTGACGCCCCACCCGCCAATCTTCTCCTGGCGGGCTTGATTCTCGAGTTGCTGAAGCTTTTCCATTTCCACTCGGGCGCTTCTTAATCCCGGCGGCGCTGCTTTGAACCCAAAGACTCTCGCGAGACCATTGCGAACCAATTGCTCACCAAGGTCGCCTTCTTTAGTATGCACAAAGGCATAAAGGCGTTCGATCCTGCTCTGGCCCATCGCATCTGACATATGGGTAAACACAGTGAATGGCTCGGATAATTTCTCGCGTGTGAACTCCTTTGCCGCTCGTCCGACCTCGATGGCCTGCGGCACAGTAATCCCAAAGTACTTCGCTTGTTGAACAAGGCGCCCCGGGGTCATTTCGTCTGTTTCCGGCGCGTCAACCAAGTAAAGACGGAAGATGTATTCCTTCGCGCCTGCGCTAACGTGAAAACTATCTCCATCGTCTGCTGGATTGCTGATGAAGCGGCAAGTCTCCAATACAATCCAATCTTTGGGTCCCTCGCGTGCGCCAAGATCAGCAACGGCCGTCCAAAGAACCGCGGCGCCAGTGAGTGCAATTCTGGCGAACTGCAAACAAATCCAATCGCGAGAGATCAAACCGGCACCTCGAATTGGCTCATCAGTTTGAACGTCTCGTAGCGCTTCGCAATTTCTTCCATCGAGAGCTTTCGCAAGCGCTCGAGGCTGAACGCTTCCACACAAAAACTGGCCAGCACGCTTCCGTAAATCATTGCTTTGCGTAGATCGTTGAAGTGCACTTTCTTCACAGTGCCGGCGAGATATCCAGCCATGCCGCCGGCAAATGTGTCTCCCGCCCCAGTCGGATCGTGAATGTCTTCAAGCGGATAAGCGCCACAACTGAAGAACTGATCCCCCTCGCCAAAGAGCAATGCGCCGTGCTCACCTTTTTTTATCGAGACATACTCCGGCCCCATCTTTCGAATGCGACGCCCTGCCTTGATGAGACTGGTCTCCTTCGTTATTTCCCGCGCTTCGCTGTCATTCAAAATAAGAAGATTGACGCGCTGAAGCAGCGCATCCAAGTGTGGTCGCGCTGTTTCGATCCAGAGGTCCATTGTGTCAGCGACCACGAAACGTGGGTGTTTCATCTGGTCGAGCACATGCGCTTGCAGTGATGGCGCGATGTTGGCCAGCAAAACGAAATCGGTCTGACGATACGATTCCGGCAATACCGGCTTGAAATGTTCGAAGACATTAAGCGCTATTGAGCGGGTTTCGCGCGTGTTCAGGTCCCATGAATATTCGCCTGACCAGCGGAAAGTCTTCCCGTTCGCTCGCTGCACGCCGTCGGTGTCAATCTTGCGCGACTTCCAAAACTCAAATTCTGATCCAGGAAAATCGTCGCCCACGACGCCGACCAGCCGAACTGGCGAAAAGAAACTTGCGCCCAGCGCTGCGTATGAAGCGGATCCGCCTAACAAATTGGAATGTTCTTCCATCGGCGTTTTCACCGTGTCGAGCGCGATGGAACCAACAACGAGAACAGACATGATCAGAATGACGAATGAATAGCCAAGGACAAATGATGAAATGGAACTGGTTGCGAATCTCTAGTCATTTAGATTTAGTCATTCCTTCGTCATTGGTCATTTGTCATTCGACATTTACGCCAGCATGTCCGTGGCACACCGCGCGTAATCAACAATGCTGTGCGCGTTCAACAAGGCGGAAACCATCACAACGCGCTTTCCTCCGGCGTCGATAACACTTTGTAGATTGTCGACATTGATTCCGCCAATGCAGAAAATCGGCAGATTCACTTCTGCGTGAACCTGCCTGATGTGCGCGAGGCCGATCGGCGCATAATCAGGTTTTGTGGGGGTGGCAAAAATCGGACCAAATCCGATGTAGTCCGCGCCTTCGCGCTGCGCCACGAGTGCCTGGTGAAGGCCGTGAGTAGATTTTCCGACCACAATTTGGCGACCTGCTTTGCGTCGCGCAACTTCGATTGAGTCATCATCTTGCCCGACGTGCACGCCTTCGATCGGGATGTGGCTGGCGATCTCCGCATGATCGTTCACGATCAAGGGTGTGGAAGATCCGGCTGTTAATTCGTGCAGGCGTGCGGCGTGACCAGCTAGTTCGTCGAGCGATTTTCCTTTTCCGCGAAGCTGAATCAGGTCCACACCCCCTTCGATCATTTGCTCGACAACACGAACAACATCGGCTTCTTGGACGTAGCCGAGATCAACGATCCCGTAGAACCGGCATTCGTACAGCGCCCTCATAACGGGCTGTAGTGTCCGCTGTCCTCAGCGGAGTTCAGCGGCCTCGATCCAGTGTGCTGAGGACAGCGCATGCTACAGCACACACGTCGTTGCATCGAGCTTACTCGCGTAACCGGATCGGCCGGGAGGCCAACTCGAGTTTGCCCCCTGAAATGAGGCGGTCCATCAACCCAGTGTCGTAGTTTCCCTCGCGAAAATCACCGTTTCGCATCATGGCTGCGTGAAACGGCACTGTGGTCTTAATGCCGGTGATGTAATACTCGTCCAGTGCGCGACGCATTCGATCAATCGCATTGATCCGTGTGGCGCCGACCGTAATTATTTTGGCAATCAGCGAGTCGTAGTACGGCGGCACGGTGTAGCCGGTATAAACGTGCGAGTCGATTCGAACTCCGCGGCCGCCCGGCGCATAATAAAAATCGATCCGGCCCGGCGTAGCCTGAAAATCGTTGGCTGGGTCTTCGGCATTGATCCGGCATTCGATGGCGTGCAACCGCGGGACCGCGTGTGCAATGTGAGGCGAAAGAGGTTGCCCTGCAGCGATACGGATCTGCTCCTTTACAAGATCGCATGCATACACTTCCTCGGTGATCGTGTGTTCCACCTGGATGCGCGTGTTCATTTCCATGAAATAAAAATGCCTCTCTTGATCGACCAAAAATTCAATCGTGCCAGCATTTTCATACCCGACTGACTTGGCCAGCTTCACGGCAGCATTTCCCATTCTTTTGCGAAGACTCGGCGTCATCAACGGCGAGGGACATTCCTCAATCACTTTTTGGTTGCGCCGCTGAATGGAGCAATCGCGTTCGCCGAGATGCACCATGCGGCCGTGGCTGTCGGCGACGATCTGAAATTCAATGTGGTGGGGATTAACGATGAGCTTCTCCAGATAAACCTGTTCATTTCCAAAAGCTTTCTGCGCCTCGTGACGCGCACTGTGAAAGGCCGATTTAAGACTGGGCTCGTTATGTGCGGTGCGCATCCCGCGACCGCCGCCGCCGGCAGTCGCCTTGATCATTACCGGGTAACCAATCTTCCTTGCGATTTGGATCGCGTCGCTCTCAGTCTCGACGATTCCATCGCTTCCCGGCGTCACCGGCACGCCGGCTTTCCGTGCAAAAGCGCGAGCAGCATTTTTATCTCCCATGGCTTGCATCGCGCGCGACGATGGCCCGATAAACTTAATGTTGCAGCTTTCGCATACCTCGGCGAAATGGGGGTTCTCGGCAAGGAATCCATAGCCGGGATGAATCGCATCGACATCGCCGATCTCGGCTGCGCTCATGATCCGATCGATCTTTAAATAACTTTCCAAGCTCGGCGCCGCGCCGATGCAGATAGATTCATCCGCAAGCTGAACGTGCAGTGAGTCGACGTCCGCGTCTGAATAAACGGCAAGCGTGCGAATGCCGAGTTCCTTGCACGCACGAATCACTCGCAGCGCGATCTCACCACGATTGGCAATTAGTACTTTCTCAAACATCGCTTCTTTGTCATTTTGAGCGCAGCGAAGAATCTCTGATCAATTGGTTCTGGCAGCGTGCACAGCAACAATCAGAGATGTTTCGCTTCGCTCAACATGACAGAGGAGCGACACGCTGGACGCAAATGCTAAGCACATACGAAAACTTGCGTCACGTTCTAACGAACTTTAAACAACACCTGTCCGAACTGCACGGGTTTGCCATTTTCGGCCAGTACTTCGGCAATGATACCGTTTGTTTCTGCCTTGATTTCGTTCATCACTTTCATCGCTTCGATAATGCAGACCACTGTGTCGTCGGTAACGGATTTTCCAACATCGACAAAGGGCGCGCTGTCTGGCGATGCGGAGCGATAGAACGTGCCCACCATCGGAGAAACGATTTCCTTCAGCGGCACGGTTTCGATCGTTTTGGCTGCGGGAGGCGGAACTTCAGGTGCAGTTGAGCCGGCCTTGGGCGGCACTGTCACTGCGGGCGACGCGGGCGCGGGTGACTGAGCAGAAGGCGCCTTTTCAAGCTTGAGACGGAACCCCTCCTTTTCGATCTCAAAGACCGAAAGGCCATGCTTCTTCATCAAATCGATGATGGCTTTAATTTCTTTTATGTCTTTAGGGTCCAAGGATTGCTCCTCTGGTTAAGGCTGAGGCGTTTTAGGTAAAACAGTTTTGGGAGCGAGGTCAAGGCAATCGTAGCACAGGAATCTTGCCTGTGGGGCAACCGGGCGTCTCGCCTCGTTCAACGGATCACGAGTACGCTATTGTAATTAGATGCTCGCGCCGCACCACTCGCTCCATTTCAATATTGTCGATGAAACCGACGAATGCGTCGTGGTCGACAAACCGCCATTTCTTCTAATTCACCCGACAAAGCCGAATGGCGCGCCAACTCTGTGGAAAGAATTGCGCGAGTTACTCGCATTCGAGATTGCCAGCGGCGGTCAGGTTTCGATTGTGAATCGGCTCGATCGCGAAACCAGCGGCTTGGTTCTGGTGGCGAAAACATCTCCGGCGGCACGCCGGTTTGGGTTGCTGATGCAACGGCAGCAGGTGAAGAAAGAATATCTCGCGATCGTTTGGGGTTGGCCCGAATGGGAGCGCTATTTTGTCGACGCTCCGATGGATCGACAGGGCAAACATCAAGAATCGGCGATCTGGCTAAAGCAAATGATTCACCCGAGTGGCGCACCAGCACAGACTGAATTTTACGTCGAGCGACGTTTCGTGAGATCTATGGTCACACCCTCACCTCTCGCTTTGCGCCTTCCTCTCTCTGGTCAGGGAGAGGATGAAGGTGAGGGTCAAAGGAGAGTTCACGGAAAAAATTCACCGCTTAGCGAAGAAAAGTTCGCGGTGATTCGCGCCATTCCGCGCACGGGACGCACTCATCAGATTCGTGTGCACCTGAGCGCGATCGGTCACCCGATTGTAGGCGACAAAATTTACGGCCCCGATGAACAGCTTTACCTCCGTTTTGTTGACGCGGGATGGACGCTTGAACTGGAGCAACGGTTACTGCTGCCTCGTCATGCACTTCACTCGGCAAAACTGGCGATTGAAGGTGAGCGGGAATGGGCCAGTCCCTTGCCTCCTGATCTTGCTGAATTTTGTAGCGGCGATCGATGATCGCCGGCGTCCCAAGGAGCGGCGGTCTCCAGTCCGCCGCCGCTAGGGCGATTTGGAGATCGCCCCTCCTTGTTTTTCGGCGCTCATAGCGCCGCCATCCAATTGCAATCTAACTAATGAACTTTAAGATAGGCGCGCCGAATGAAAGCTCTCCGCTTGTGCTTTGCTTGTGCAGTCCTTCTGGCGTGCTCACCAACTTTCGCCGGCGTTGAACAGCCGCCAGTGCCGACGGCCACTGAAGAGTTCAATCCGCAACGATTCGATTTTGCAATCGAGTCCGGATTCTTATTTGGCGCGATCAATCCGCCCCAGAGTTACGAAATTGGCGCGGAATTTCTGACGGCGAGGATTCGTTGGGGAGTTGTCCATGACACTTGGCTGCGTGGCTACAATCAATTCTACGTCAGCGCGATGGCAGAGCCGATTTTTCGTGGAATTGAGAACCATTATTTCGGATTCAATCTCGGCATGCGCTATAACTTTGTTCGACCCGGCAGCCGGTTCGTTCCTTATTTTTCGGGCGGCGTCGGCGCGGGCTGGATCGACAGCCATCCGGAAATTCCCGGCGGACAGGGCCAGGATTTTACGTTCAACATTTTATCGGCTGCCGGCATCTCTTACAGCGTCAACGATCATTGGAAAATAAACGTCGGAGCGCTTTACCAGCACTTGTCCAATGGAGGACAAACCGATCCTAATCCGAGCCTGAATCTTTTCGGACCGCAAGTCGGCGTGACATGTTCGTTTTAGTACGCCCTTGTCATGTTGAGCGAAGCGAAACATCTCTGGACAGTGCTTTGTCGGGGGAACAAAAAATATGATCAGAGTTTCTTCTCCCGCGACTGCTTGATCAGAATGACAGGTTCATGAATCCGCCCATTGAAAACGTTTTGGTAATCAGACGCAGTTTGTTTGATGAGTTTGGCGCCTTCCAAGGACTCAATTTCGAGCCGGAAAAATATTTGAAGGCGATTCTTTCGCGTGGAAGCAACTTTTTCATTCCACGTCCCGAAGCTGAGAGTAATCCAGACTACAAGCAGATCATTCCCTACGTACTAATCGTCTTTCAAAATACTGTGCTTCATTATGTGCGCGGTAAGAGGGCCGGCGAGCAACGGCTGATCGCCAAAGGCTCAATCGGTATCGGCGGTCACATGAACGAAACCGACGAATCGCTCTTTGCCAATCATGAGCAGGCTTATCGCGCAGGCGTCGAACGAGAAGTGAACGAGGAAATCAAGATTAATAGTCAGCTTGAAGATCGAATCGTGGCGCTCTTAAACGACGACTCCACTGAAGTAGGACGCGTCCATCTCGGTATCGTTCACGTCTTCAAACTGGCCGAGCCCAATGTGGAAAAACGCGAAGCGATGATCACCGGTCTGACATTTCTTCCAAAAAACGAATTGCTTGCGCGTCGCGAAACCATGGAGACATGGTCGCAGATTTGCGTGGATTCGCTCGACCGTTTACTGCTGTAGCCCGCTTCCCCGGAGAAGCGGAGCACTAACTTAGTTAGCCGCAGGTGGAGCTGAGCCTGCAGGTGGAGCTGAACTTGGAGGTGCAGCTGAAGGTGGAAGTGAAGCTGCAGGTGGAGGTGGAGCGGCAGGTGCAGGTCCAGGTCCCAACTGCTCGCTCTGCTTCACAAATCCGATCGTGTCGATTTGCCAACGGCCGACCGGATGCGAAATGCTGAGGTCAAAATCGGCGTATCTTACCGGGTAATTTATCCGCGCGTGGAAGGCACCGTGCGGCTCGAAAAATTGTGATTGGAATTCCATTTGGCCCTGCAGATCAATCGCGCCGACAGGCGCCCCCATCTGCACAATTTCGTTCATAAATTCCTGCTGTGCCGATACCGGGAAATTCATGCGCGCCTGTGGGCTTAGATGCGAGCCAAAAAAATTAATGTCGTGCTGGACTACAATTTTCTGTAGTGCCTCGTTGGCGAACTCTTTCCCGCCTTTGGCCATCTCCTGCTTCGTAGAGTTGAGCCACCAATAACCAATACCCACTAACACCAGCACGATGACCAAAATAACCACCACTTGGCCCGATGATCTCAATCGAGTATTTAATTTCATTTTGTTTAGTCGTTAATAACCAAAACCGACACCTTTTACCACGTTCCCGTCGCGGATCAATGCGCCATGGCTTTGCATTCCAGTGTAGGTACCGAAGCGATTTCGAGCGTTGATTTTATAGCTAACCAGATATCCGTAAAGCGGTTTGTCTTGTGTGCCCAGATTCGCCGGTTTCGGCTCGCCATTCCATTCAATGTGCGCGCTCTCCGCGTCGATCAATTGTGTTTCGAGCCATTTCGTCACGATCTCCTTGTAGTTCGTGGGATATGGTCCGTACAGCTGTGTATCCGCTGGCTTGGTTTCCGCGCTTAGGTTCCGAACAGCGCACAGGCCCACCAAGAGCGTGCAAAACAGCAACACGGGCGCTTTCATGTTTCGATCTTCTACTTCGGCGTGCGGTTGTCGAGCCTAATGAAACGACATTGATTTGTTCAAGTCGCGAAAGTCTTCCCCGGATGTTTCAGGCGGGATCGGCTGGTTGCGATCACAAACGTCGCGCTACGACACTGCTTTCTTTTTGAGCGTGGCTTGGCTATGGCTGTCCCGGTGAGCAAACATTTGGTTACCCTGGCGCTCGCCGCCTCAATCTCGGTGGCCTCGGTGGAAATTTCTGCGCGGGAGACTCCCGCACAAACAGCATCACCCGCGATCGCGGGGACACTTAGTTCGCTGGAACGCGCTGCCGGGGTCACCGACCCCGGCTACAGTTCGCCTGCGGTCGTGGCAAATACAAAATCACTCGATCCAGCCGCCGCGACAAAAGCGTGGCTGGCTACTGTCCCACGAGATCAACGAGAAAAGTCCGACGCATATTTCGAGGGCGGTTACTGGTTGCTTCTGTGGAATTTTCTATTCGTCGCCGCAATTTCCGTTTTTCTCCTCGAATCACGAATCTCGGCGCGGCTGCGCGATTTCGCCGAACGCGTCTGTCGTGGCTGTAGGGGAAGCTGTCAGCTTCCCGTACAAGTAATCTGCTACGCAATTTCGTATTTTCTGATTGTCGCTACACTCAGTTTTCCACTCAATCTGTACGAACACTTTTTTCGCGAACACGAGTACGGATTTGCTACACAAACTTTTCTTCCATGGTTTCGTGAAGAGTTAATCGGCTTCGGCCTCACGATCATCGGCGGCACGATATTATTGATTGCTCTCTATACCGTGTTTCGACGAGCACCGCGGACGTGGTGGATTTGGGGAACCGGCCTTGTGGTCATCTTCCTGTTTATTGTGGTGTTTATCGCGCCCCTGTGCATCGAGCCGCTTTTTAATACGTACAAACCTCTGGCAAACGTGGAAATCAGAGACCCGATTCTGGCAATGGCCCGAGCGAACCAAATTCCGGCAAAGCAAGTCTTTGAAGTTGACGCATCACGTCAGACCACGCGGGTAAGCGCAAATGTCTCCGGAGTCCTCGGCACAACGCGGATCGCGCTCAATGATAATCTGCTCAAACAGTGCACACTCCCGGAAATTCGCATGGTCATGGCACACGAGATGGGCCATTACGTTCTCAATCATGGCGCGAAGCTGCTGACTTATTTTGGAATTTTCATCCTTATCGGATTCGCGCTTACTCGTGTTTTCTTCGACGCAGCCGTGAAACGTTGGGGGACCAGATGGCGCGTGCGTGGCATTGCTGATCCAGCCGGCCTGCCGCTGCTCGTTTTGATCTTGAGCACATTGCTTTTCATTGCTACGCCACTTCTTAATACCGTGGTACGCGTGACGGAACGAGAGGCGGATGCTTTCGGAATCAACACCTCGCGCGAGCCGGATGGCATGGCGAAAGCAGCGCTCAAACTCGGCGCTTATCGCAAGCTCGATCCGACGCCGCTCGAAGAATTCATCTTTTTCGATCATCCAAGCGGCCGCGCCCGCATCCGCATGGCGATGGATTGGAAAGCGGCAAACCTGCCTACTGGCGAATCGCCCGCACCGGAGACAGTTACACCCACCCGACAGTAACGCTTCCGTTGAAACTGCCGACTTCTGCCTATCAGTAGCCGCCGCCCATTTGGTGCGTCGTTGTTGTCGTTGTCGAACCTGTCGGCGGAGGTGCCGCCGTCGTCACAGTGGTTTGACGCGTCGTGGTCGTGGTTGCCTCTGGTTCACTGGAACAAGAGACCAACATTAAGCCAACGATTGAGAGCGCAGAACCAAGTATGATTGCTTTTTTCATAGTGTGAATTGTTTTTCAACAAACAATTCGTCACAAGTGGCTTCTCCAGACGTATTAAAGCGGATAATTCTTCTCAGAACTCAATCTTTGCTCGCTGCTTCTTTAGCTCTCCGCGTTTGCGTTTTCCCTCCAAGATCTTCTTCTTAAGCGCAGCCGGACGGGGCGATTTTCTCCGGCGCGTCTTTTCGCGCTCCGCAATTTCCGCAGCGCGGCGTTTTTCTCGCGCGCTCTCGATCGCGTCGAGCAATCGTTCCCTCGCCAGCTTGCGGTTAACTGCCTGCGATCGGGAATCCTGCACGGTGACACTGACGCCGCTTGGCCGATGGCGCAGCGTTACTGCGGTCGCAACCTTGTTTACGTTTTGACCACCAGGTCCCGAAGATCGGGCAAACGTCTCCTCAAGATCGACGTCGTGAATACCAAGGCGCGCCATGCGTTCAACGACAGAGTCCTTTTTCATTTTGGACAGAATTAACAGAATGGCACAGAAACTTACTTCGGTACGATTCTGTTAATTTTGTGAATTCTGTCTAGCTCCGCTCAGACCGGCGCACTATTCTCGCGACCGTGGCGAAGAACGCGCGCTATCTTAGACATTGTCCAATCTTTCCAATATCGATTTCAGTCTGCCTTTCCGCTTTCCGCAATCTGCATTCGAAACTTGCCGATGGCCGGACTCGAACCGGCACGGGCCTGTTATGGCCCAACGGATTTTAAGTCCGTTGCGTCTACCATTTCGCCACATCGGCGCTGTGCCAAGAATTGTAAGCTTGTTGCTCGACACGCGAAAATCAATTACGCAAGATTGTAGAGGCGTTTGTATCAAACGCCCGGGGAAACACCGACACAGTCGTACCTGCAATTCCAGAATCAAATCCGGTCGGGTTAGGGCACCTTGGCCAGGATCTTCTCCATCTCGGAGGTCGTGAAAGCACGCATTGTTTGCGTGCGAATGTTTCCCAGCAGATCCGCTGCGAGCAACACGGTGGCGGCCGTCTCGTCGTCCGGGGCCTCGAAGACGCACACCTGGTCATATTGACCGAGCGTCCAATACATATCCTTCACGCTCACACCCATCGACTCGACCTTGGCGGCCCATTCGGCCACTCGCGCGGTCGTCTCCTTCGCGGCCTGGATCCCCTTGTCGGTGAATTGCACCAAACTAATGTATGTCGGCATGATGTTACTCCTTCAGGAAACCCGCGGTCGATTTCGGCCGACCGAGATAGAGCTGAGCCTATGCCTGCCAACATCGAGCGTCAATCTTTGCTGCTGACGCACATCGCGGCCACGGAAAGACTATAAGCCTTATGAAGTCTATCTGGCGCAAACATCTCATCCTTTGTCTGTTCCTTGGGCTGCTGGCGATTCCGATCTACTTTCTGGATCTGGCGTTGCTAGCAGGAGGAGGCGGCGGCAATTGGATCGCACTGGATTTACGCGGGCTTATCTTTTGGACATACATCGCGTGGCTCGCCACCGACGTCGTTTTAAGTTCAATTGCCGCCCTGTCATTTCCCAAGTCAGGACTCTTACGCATTCACGTTGGCTCAATGGTGCTTTCTGTGATCCTGCTCGCCACAGGCTTCGTCGCTTATGGAAAGCTGCTGCGCGCTCGAGCGATCTCTGATCAGAGAACGTTCATGGAGAGTCGCAGACCTCTAATTAACGTGATTGAACTAAAGGAGTGGTGCTATTTGCCCAATGAAATTTCTCCAACGGAGATTCGCGTGCGTGTCGTCGTCCACAAGCCAGGCAGGTTTGCGGGCAACGTGATCGGGACGCAAACCGACCCATCAGATTCCTTTACAAACGTTTTCGAGTCGACCAACGGACCCGAGAGCCAAAGGCAGGTTACCAGCGGAGAGGCGTTCACGTACGCATTCCCCTTAAAGATCCTGGCGGCGGGGCACGCTAATGACGTGCGCATTACCTTGTATCTGTTTAAAGCTCAGAGTGGACCTGCCGCCGGTGATATTGCAAAAGTATTTATGAACTCGCCGCAGCAACCCGACGACGGCGACTATTTCTACGGCGTACTTCCTCCGCCTTCCCGACCTTGCAACTGAACCCGCCACGACTTGCTGCTCTGTACTGGTAACTTCGTCGCCAACAGTCAATCGCGTTTGTGAATTTGGATACGGCGATTCACGGTTGACACGACCAGGCGGCCGACATATCGCTTGCGTTAGAAATAGAGCTGCAATCAAAAACTCAAGCTGAGGAGAAGTATTATGTTTGCCGTGATTCGCCACTACCACTTTGATCCGAAGAACAGTGCTGAAGTCGACCGCCGGGTACGCGAAGAGTTCGTGCCCATCGTTAAAAGGGCAAAGGGGTTTGTGCGCTACTATTGGCTCGATACCGGCAAGGGTGAGGCCGCGTCTGTCAGCGTCTTTAAGGACAAGGCCGGTGCTGATGAGTCAGTGCACCTGGCTGCCGACTATGTAAAAGAGCATCTGTCTAAATTTATCACTCAGAAACCCGAGATTATCGAAGGGCCGATCAAAGCGCACGATTGAGCGCGCGGACCATCTCGGCAACGCCGGTTGGAGTTAGGGCTGCCTCTCAGCGATTGATTCCAACGGGCGAACGATCTTGATTGCAGACGCATATTGCGGCGACGGAAAGTGTTTCGTTGTTAGCGCCCCACGAAAAACTGACCACGTTTTTTTGAACTTGAAAGGCAGTGTCGAGGAACGAAAAGTGTTTACCAGACGCAAAACCGCGTTGCATGTTGAATTTTATGCGTAACCGATTTCAGGGCGCACGAGGCTAGCAAGCGTATTATATGAACGGAAGATATTACGGAAAATACCGAGGCACGGTGACCGACGTCAATGACCCGGAGATGCTTGGACGCATCCGGGCAATAGTGCCTGCGGTCATGGGCGACAAAGACAGCGGCTGGGCGATGCCTTGTGTTCCTTGCGGTCTCTCCAACGAGATCGGCAGTGCGCTGCCCAACCTGGGCGCTAAGGTTTGGATTGAATTCGAGAACGGCGATGTAGACTATCCGATTTGGAGTGGCTGCTGGTATGATAGCACGGCAGAAACGCCTCCGTCTTTGAGGAATAGCGAATGAACGACGAGCTCCGTCGATGACTCTGATCGAAATCAGACTGCATCGTAACGGATCGCAAGGCAAAAAGAGTCCCAAATAATCGCTGACAATCTCAACAAAACCGGTTGGAGTTAGGGCTGCGTCTCAGCGATTGATTCCCACGATCGAACGATCTGGATTGCTGATTGCATATCGCGTCACCATAAGTCCTGGAATCTCTCGAACGAGATGCCGCTCTGGTTGTCTAACCGCTCGCTGAGGTGAGATTTACGATTCGCAAGAACGGCTCAATTCTCAGCTTCAATACCAACCACAACCAAGAAAGTTACCTCAAATGAGAATCACAAAGAAACTACAAATCGTCCCGCTCGCCGCGCTTTCGCTCGGTATCGCAAGCCTGTGCTTTGCACAGAGCGATGCTCCTTATACGGAAGGCCCGGTCTGGAATATCACGATGGTCAAAACCAAGTCCGGCATGACCGATGAATACCTCAAAGGCCTCGCCAAGACCTTGAAGGGCACGCTTGAGGAAGCGAAGAAGCAGAATCTAGTCCTCGATTACAAGATCCTGCTCGGCAACACTGCCACACCGCAGGACTTCGACATCCTGATATTGGTGGAATCGAAGAACATGGCCGCGCTCGATAACGGGCGCGAAAAGTTCGATCCGATCGCCAGAAAAGTCGTGGGCACAACCGATCAACAGCAGGCGATGGCAGTGAAACGCCTCGATATTCGCGAGATCACGGGCACCAAGCTCATGCGCGAAATCACGCTGAA
>JBGPNR010000005.1:0-20696 GCA_041487635.1 Candidatus Udaeobacter sp.
CCAATGTGAAAGCGAGTGAAGCAGACCGAGGTTCCGGTTCATGTCTTCGTACTTGATGAGGGCACCACCCATGATGATCTGCGGAATCAAAACGAGCGGAACGATGTTGGCCGCCGTTTTCGGGTCGGCCACCAGCGAAGAGATGAGCAGGCCCAGCGCCACGCCACTCATTGCAGTCATGAACATGATCCCGATGTCTATCAAGAACATTCCGCGGATTTGGAGCAGGGAATTGCCGATTAGAACAAACAGAATGCACTGAACAAGGGCAAACACCCCGAGCGTGAGAGTCTTCGAAATGACGTAGTACGATAAGCGAACCTTGATATTGCGCTCGCGTTGCAGCACAGGCCGATCCCGGATGATGTCGTCGGCGCTGTTAGTCAGGCCAAGAAACATCGCCACGATGAGACCGAGAAATAAAAACGTCGGGATGTGATAGGCAGACGCGAAATCGTATGTCCCGTTCTCTGAATAGCGCAGGATCGTGGCGATCAGCAGCGCGAGCACAGGCGAAACCCCGATCGTGATGACCAGGTTCGCGCTGTTGCGCAGTTTGCTCAGAAAAGAACGTCGCAGCAGCGTGCGAAATTGCGTCCACTCATCATGCCAGCGGACTGGGAGCCGCTTTTTTTGAACGGGTGCGATCGTTAACGGTGAAGCCGGCTCCTGACGCAGCGAAACTTGCTTGACGTCCTGAATCAATCGGAACGCTTCGTACTTGTCGCGCCAGAATTCCGGTGAATAACGGCGCGACGCGACGAGCTGGCCGCGGATGTTTTCTTCGTAAATGATGTCGCCGCTTAAATCGCGTAACGGCGTCTCCAGCACATCAAAAATGAATTCCGGCCGGGTTGTTCCACACGATGGACAGGCACCCAATTCCGCCCCGAACTGATGTTGGTGTTCCGCCTCCGCAAAATAGCGGAGCATATCCGACGGCGTTCCGAAAAAGACGAGGCGCCCACCTTTGTCGAGCAGGATCGCTTTGTGAAACATCTGAAAGAGTTTCGAACTCGGCTGGTGAATCGTGACAATGACGATTTTGTTGTGCGCGAGGCCTCGAATGATTTCCATGACGTGCTCGGAATCTTTTGAGGAAAGGCCGGAAGTCGGTTCGTCGAATAAATAAACATCGGACATCCCAATCATATCGAGTCCGATGTTGAGGCGTTTCCGCTCGCCACCGCTAAGCGTTTTGCTCTCGGGGCTGCCGACAACTGCATCACGCCGTTCGCCCAATCCGAGCTCGATTAGTTTCGCATCGAGGCGCCGGGTGCGATCGCGCCGTGAGAGATGCGGCGCGCGAATCGTCGCCGCAAACAGCAGGTTCTCGCCGATTGTGAGATGTTCGTCGAAGGCGTCCTGCTGGGGCATATAACTGACGTACTGCTTTAAGACATCGAGATTTTGATAGAGCGACTGTCCGTTTAGGACGACATCTCCGCTCGTAGGTTGCAGCTGACCGGCAAGCACTCTCATCAACGTGCTCTTGCCTGAACCGCTCGCGCCCATCACGCAAACAAGCTCGCCACGTGTGATGCAAAACGATATTCCCTCCAGGCCGGTCTCGCCCTTGCCAAAATGGTGCGTGACTTCGTTTACTTCGAGGGTGCGAATGATGTTGCGTTCTTCCTCGATGATTCGTTCCGAAAAGTTGCACCGCAAAACCTGTCCTACATCGATTCGAATCGTATCGCCGTTCTTAAGCTGCGCTGTCGTGCGCACAGCCTCGTCGCCCACCATGATCGGCCGATCCGCTTCGATGACCTCCAGGACGCCTACGCGCTGGTCGTAGTCGCAGAAAATCTTCAGTACTACATCGCCGCTCGTGCCCGGCGACAGCAGAATATCGTCAGCTTGGAGCCGGCTCGGGTCATTCGACACCAAATATTCCGATTTAGACGCCTTGAGTTGGAACCGCCCGCCCAAGGCGCGAGCACGCCGGCGCAGATCGTTCAAATCCATTTCGCTGTCGTTATGGAAAACAATCCTGTCCTCGAGCGTGGCCTCGACTTGTGTGCCGGCTTTCAATCTGACTCCGTTGAGCTCGGCATTCACATCCCGCAACGCCTTCACTCGTACGTTCAATCCGAAGGTAACCCGCAGCGCACTTTCACGCGTTCGCGAGCGCTCCAGTTCCACTTCATCCGATTCCTTGTTCACACGGATGAAAATCTGTGGAAGCGAAACGTTCTTCTTGGCGTTGAAATACTGCGCCAGTTCCTGGTAGCTGAGCACCTGGTCGCCTACCAGAATGCGCTGACCAGGATAAATTCGGCAGAACCCGCCGCGCACCAATGGTCTCCCGCGCACCGAGACGTTTTGGCCGCTGTAATTTTTCAACAAAATCAGATCGTGATAGCGAAACGCCATCAGGTAATCGGTTTCGCTGAGGTTCTTGAATATTATATCTGCCTTGCCGTTGGGCCCGAAAGACAGCGATTCCAGGGGGGACGCGCCATGCTGATAGATCGAGGGGTCCGAGTCCTCTGACGCGTTGAGCTGATAAACGATGTCGATCGCTTGCGCGGCCATTCCCATCTGCGACATGAACGAATAAAAGGCGACCACCTGTTCCTGTTTCAAACCGGCCTGCGAGATCAGGTCGTACAGCTGCACCCCCAGCATGATCTTGCGTTCGGTGCTCAGTTGCGCGCCGAGTTTTTGAGCCATGGCGGCGAGGTCCTGTTGCTCGTAAAGCGCCTGGCGGAACAACTGTCGCAGTTCGGAATAGACCGCTTCCGGATAATCGTAACGGAGGAAACCAAGACTTGAGTCAATCTCTTCCTCGAGGATGACACCGTCTGCCTTGGTAAAACTCGCCAGTACCTGAATCAACAGGGGCAACAAATTTGGCCCCTCCGAAACGCTGCGAGGCTTGCGCATTGCCCGGCGCATCCAACGCCGGCCGGTCCGTCGCACTCGATAAGCAAAGGGCGTCACCCGCTGAACAGCGCGGTCGATCTTATCTGCGACTGATGAAATAAGCTCTGCTATGTTAAGACTAGGGTGCAGATTTTAACCGAAACCGGCAAGCGACGCAATGCGCGGCCACGAATACAGAAGTGTAACAATGACGAAATACCGAACGACGAAGCTCGAACGGATGACTAATCATTTAGTGACAAACGATTCTGATCTGCTTCAAGGCTGCTGCGGCCGCCAGCTTACCCGCGACAGCTTCGCCTGTTTTGCATTGCCATTTGTTCATGGTAATTTTTAACCACATTTAACAGTTTTTATGCCTCAGTTCGATCGGAACTCTCAGAAGGAGAATAAATCTCGCGGAACCGAACCCAATTTTAATTGGCGCGGCGTTATTCTCATCGTGATCGCTTTCAGCCTGATTGCGATGGCGATGCTCTTTTATCGTGGCGGGATGCAACCGGTCGAAGACGTGCCGTATAACCGTTTTCTCGAGCTCCTCGAAAACAAACAGATTGTTAGCGACAAAAATTATCCGCTCCAGCTGGTGGTAGAAGACGGACGACCGACACAAACACTGCGCGGCGCTTACATCCGCCAGGGAATCGGTGCGGCGCCGTCCCAGCCGGTGCCGTTTCGAACCACGGTCTATCTGAGTTTCACAAACAATTTGCAGGAGAAACTCGCTTCCGCCGGCATGCAACCCGCCATCAAGACGGAATCAAACATGCTCGCGCAGACCGTCGTTGGTTTTTTGCCCATCGCCCTTTTTTTGCTCGTGCTTTATTTCCTGTTTCGCCAGCAAATCCGCATGGCTGGCAAAGGCGCTCTTAATTTCGGCAAATCCAAAGCGCGCATGCTCGCCCGTGACAAAAATAAAATCACGTTCCGCGATGTCGCTGGTGTCGAAGAAGCCAAGGACGAAGTGCAAGAGCTCGTTGAATTTTTGCGCGACCCGAAAAAATTTCAGAAGCTCGGTGGTCGCATTCCCAAGGGCGTCTTGATGGTCGGACCGCCCGGTACCGGCAAGACGCTGCTGGCGCGCGCCATCGCAGGCGAAGCAGACGTCCCGTTCTTTTCCATTAGCGGCTCGGACTTTGTTGAAATGTTCGTAGGCGTCGGCGCGAGTCGCGTCCGCGACATGTTCGAGCAAGGCAAAAAATCCGCGCCGTGCATCATCTTCATCGACGAGATTGACGCCGTCGGGCGTCATCGTGGCCACGGCGTGGGCGGTGGTCACGACGAGCGCGAGCAAACATTGAATGCCTTGCTCGTGGAGATGGACGGCTTCGATACGCAGGAAGGCGTGATCATCATCGCAGCCACAAACCGCCCCGATGTTCTCGACCCCGCGTTGTTGCGACCGGGACGTTTCGATCGCCAAATCACCGTCAATCTACCTGACGTGAAGGGACGCGAAGAGATTCTGCGCGTTCACTCCAAGAAAGTGAAACTCGCCGAAGGCGTCGATCTTGCCGTGGTCGCGCGCGGCACACCTGGTTATTCCGGCGCGGAACTTGCCAATGTGATCAACGAAGCGGCATTGCTCGCAGCACGTCGCGGATTAAAGGGGATCACGCTCGCCGAACTGGAAGAAGCGCGCGATAAAGTTCGCTGGGGCAAGGAGCGCCGCAGCCTTGCGCTCAGCGAAAAAGAAAAGCAGAACACCGCTTACCACGAAGCGGGTCACGCCCTGTTGCTCGAACTTCTTCCGCACACCGAGCCCCTGCATAAAGTCACCATTATCCCGCGCGGACCATCACTTGGATCGACCATGTGGCTGCCGGAAGAAGACAAATACACCAACCGCAAAAACGAGTTGCTTGCCGGTCTGGCCGTCAGCATGGGTGGCCGCGTTGCGGAGGAAATCATCTTTGGCGACATCACAAATGGGGCGCGTGGCGACATCAAAATGGCTACGGCAATTGCGCGCCGTATGGTTTGCGAATGGGGCATGAGCGAGAAGATGGGCATGGTCGAATATGGCGATCACGAGGATTACGTTTTCCTGGGCCGCGACATTTCTCGTGCCCGCGATTACAGCGAGGCGACTGCTGAGCAAATTGATCAGGAAGTGAAAAAACTGCTCGATGACGCCCATCAGCTCGCCAGAACAACGCTCACAGCGAATCGCGACAAACTCGAGGCAATCGCGAAGGCACTGCTGGAATTTGAAACGCTCGACGGCTCACAACTTAAAGAGATCGTCGAGCACGGCCGCCTGATTAATCCGCCCCCCGGCGTTTCTCCGCCGCCCGGCAAGAAAATGCCGGCCGAAAAACCGCCCAAGCAAGTTATAGCCCCCGAGGTCACACCTCCTCTTCCCGGCGCCCTCGGTGGCGCACCAGCGTAAGGGCCAGGGAGCGGCGGTCTCCAGTCCGCCGTCTTTAACAAAGATTCCCGGCGCAAAATCTTTTCCCGTTGAGCGTTCGGCGTTGGAGGCCTGCTTGCGAAAGTTTTCGGAGTTGAGCGCCTGCTCGCGAAGCCTTTCGGAGTTCGATGGTTGCTTTTGCTTCAGTCCAACGGACCCTTGATGCCGAGCTTACGACAGTGTTTGAAATCACACCTGACATCTGTTCGACTCATGTCACGCCCGCGCGTGGGTGATCGCGGACCGCTAGCACTGAAAACACCCGCTTGAAACGCGCGTTGCTGATAGTTTTAGCTGTCCTCCCGCTATTAATCTTTTCGGGGTGCTTCGGTTTTCTAGATCGTGGTTTTCGGTTCCATGGGGAATATGAGGCGCGGCACTCAGGGTTTCGCATCGAGGTCATGGCTCGAGGTTATGTGAAGGGCGGTTATGATATTGCTGAAACGGCGTTTGCTGTGGTGAGATTTTGTCCGCTGCATCAGGGGGGTGCCCGCTCATTCGAACTGTCGCTGCTGGCAGAACAGGGACAGTGGATGAAAGCGAGTTGTCGTGATTTCAATCTCAACCATGCGGAGTGGAATTGGAAAACAGCGGACAGCGTCCTGCAAGGTCTTCTTTCCAAGGCGGGCTTCAGCAACGTGTCGGCGGAGGAACTCAAAGGAGCCGTGCAGGTGCTCGATGGTTCGCTCGCAGGACCAAAGGGCGCGCGGTTGAAAGGCCAGATTGATTCGTTGGTTGTCTTGCGCGCTGATACCAGCTACGAGATGGGAGTGAAGCGAGGGCGGCCGAGCAACGATTGGATAGACGAATCGGCTCTGCAGCTTTGCAACAGATGATTGGCTGCCCGATGTTCGACGCGAAATGTTGCGACGGAGAACGCGAATCGCCCTTGGAAATCCAATGAATTTGCTCTTGCCATCCGCAGCCCGCTGCACGACCAACAGCCGACAAGGAGGCGCCACTCGGTTCCGAGTTAAACGAAAATTTTCGTCTAATTCTCGTTAGACCTTGTGCGAACCTTCGTTGTCTCCTCAAAGTTGACCGCTTACGGTGCCGTCCTCCTCGCCCTGACCCTAGTCGCGATGGCTTGGACGGTTTCTGGCCAGCAGGTCAAACGATCCTCTATGAGCGACGCGCCTCGAATCCGGGCTACGGCGCCCGCCGCCGCCGCCGCCCTTGCGGCGCGACAGCGCTTCCTAGAGATGTTCGCTCGGGCGTACTTCCCCGGACGAACTGGCCAACTCCTAGTCGTGCCACGTGAAGGCGATTTCATCACGCGGCCCGACCCTGACGTGGCCTACATGCACGGTTCACCGTGGGAGTATGACGTCTCGATTCCGCTGATGTTTGTGGGCCCTGCGGTGAGAACCGGACGGTACTCGATGCCGGCCGTGCAGCAGGATGTTGCGCCAACGCTTGCGGCTGCGCTCGGCGTGCAGATGCTCCCGACCGTAACAGGCCGTGTATTGCCGGTCTTGCGGACCGATTTTGCTCGACCGCGAGTTGTCATGCTGGTCGTCCTGGATGGCATGCGCCGGGATTACTTCGACCGCTACGCTGCGTCCATGCCAACGCTCACTGCCCTGCGCCAGCGCAGCGCCTGGTTCACTCATGCAGAGGTTAACTTTCTCCCGACGGACACTCCTGCTGGGCACTCCACGATCTCGACGGGAACCGATCCTGGCGTGCACGGAATCACAGGCGTCAGCGTGTACGACCGCACGCACCGCCGGGGTCACGACCTATTTGCTGAAAGAATGCCGCAAGATTTAATGACATTGACCCTAGCAGACGTCTGGCAGCTTGAGACCGCTGGCCGTGCGGTGATCCTGGCTCAGGGCAGCATCGATCGAGCGGCGACCCCGCTCGCGGGGCATGGAGCGTGTCAGTTGAATGGGACGCCCGTCGTGCTGGCCAGCTACGATCGGCAGACGGGCGCCTGGGCCACGAACCCCGACTGCTTCCTGCTCCCCGCATATCTGAAGGATCGCAATGCGAGAACACTATGGCAGACCAGCGCGGAGTGGATGAGTCACAAAATCGACTCCACCTCCGCGGTGTGCTATTCGGCTTTGTTTCCGGCATTCGAAGCCGATGCGCTGATCGCGATGATCGAGCACGAACCCGTAGGCGAAGATGATGTTGCGGATCTCATTCTCCTGAACTACAAATGCGCGGATTTCGTGGGCCACAAGTATGGTCCAGATTCGGACGAGCTCCGCGTCACGCTCGGCGAGATGGACCGTCACTTGGCGCGGATGCTAAGTGCGCTAGAAGCAAAGGTTGGGGTTAATTATCTCCTCGCGGTGACCGCGGATCATGGCATGCCGTCGAAACCATTGTCGCCGGACCGCCGGCACTTTGCGCCGGCGATCATCGACCTGTTGCACGAAAAGTTTGATCCGGAGGCGAAGCAGTTGATTACGTCCTTCGAACCGGAAAACCTCCAGATCTTCGTCGATGAAGACCGGCTGCAGTATCTTGGTTTGACGCTGCCCGACCTGGCTCACTTCCTGGAATCACAGCCGTTCCTTGTTGCGGTGTTTACAAACGACGACGTGGGCCGTGCGGCTCACGCGGCGAAGCGTATGACGCCAACGCGCGGGCGCTCGAAGTACAAATAGAGTCGGCCTAACAAAGGTCTAACCCCTATGTAAGGTGTCAAGTGTAGCGCGCGAATGTGGTGTAGGTAGTTGTTAGTTCATAAGGTTTGTTGACCGAGATTGAAGGTTTTCCCTGGAGCGCTTCCTCTTCCTTTTTTGCTCGTTGGTTTTGTTTTCCAACGGCTCTTACTCCTATCCGTACTTGCGACCGCAGTCGCAGCAGCAATTTGATCAATGCGATCAGTGTGGAAGAGGAACAAGGGCGCGTCCAATCTAAGCCGACGCACACGAAGGGCATTCGAACCAGCAGAGAGGGATCAGTCCTCACTATTGACACAGGCTCGTGATTGCTGCGTCCACAGTTCCCGCTCATTGAAGGACAGCGCACAACAGGTCCGCTGAGCGCACCGGCAAGATGCCTATGTTCCGTCGCGCGACGGCGCGGCTTCCAGATATTCGAGCGCTTTATCGTAGCTGCGGCGCTGCAGATAATGCGCCAGCCGCGGATCGACTGGCTGGGGCAGGGTCGCTTGTAGTTCGTCGATTTTTTCCGAGACTGTGCGCAGCCGCGCCATGTGTGCGTCTGCGTTGCGGCGACTTTCTTCGTCGTGAATGATCGCGAGACGTTCTCTTAGAGCCTGCGCTAGATCGCTAAGAGAGTTTTCCAGCTTCATCAACCACGAATAAACACGAATGAACACTAATTCAGCAAAGAGTTTCTCCAATTATTCGTGTCGAGTCGTGTCCATTCGTGGTGACTTGATGCTCGGCTCAGCGCCGACCTGATTCGGAGAGCAGCTGTCGCGTGGCTTCGAGCCAATCCGATTCTGCGTCGCCCGGGAGCCCGAACCTCCGGCGGCGTTCGGAGATGAAGTAAGCACGGAGACGGACTGCGTCGTCCGACGGCTCCCTCATCGTACCTGCTTCGGCAGGCGTTGAGACTTTTAATGTCCCAGCGATCGGGCTCTTTTTGGCGGCGGCTCCAGAGGTCTTTCGCGTGGTCGATGTCCGGCGGGTTGCCGGCGTTTTCCTGATTTTCATTTCAGCAGGTGACCCACCGGCTTCCGGTGGCGCCTGGTTTTTGCTTTGGACAATTTTCGTTTTTTTCGGCACAGATTGATTGGTGTTGATGGATTCAATTCGTTTATCGTTCATCGGTCAGTTGGCAAGTGCTTTCTCGCTCTTCGTCAACAGAGGCGTAGATTAAGCGAAACGCATTGGCATGAAACATTTCGTTTTTCGCTGGATTGTGACCACAATTGCGGTGTTCGTGGCCGCTCCGATTGTTGGAATCAATTACGGTGACCACCTCGGTTGTTTGCTCGGTGCGTCGCTTCTGCTCGGTATTATCAACGCTTTTATTCGCCCCGTGCTTTTGTTGCTGAGTCTGCCGTTGATTCTCGTCACCCTTGGCGTTTTCATTTTAATTATTAATGCGCTGATGTTGAAATTCGTTGGCGAGATCATGCCGTGTTTTCAAGTTCCCGGTTTCTGGCGCGCCTTTTTCGGCGCGATCATCATTTCGATTGTCAGCTGGATTTTGAGCGCATTTTTTCGGGGAAGCGACGGACGCGTTCACGTGCTCACTCATCATACGCAGATCAAGCGCGTCCGGGGACGAGTGATCGACTGATAACGAAAGCGACCGAGTCTTCCTGCTCAAGTAAGATACTTGCTTAGCCGCGAGCGCAGTTCTGTGCGTGCGCGAAAGAGTACGCTTTTTACAGCGGGAACAGACAGCTCGAGAACCTCTGCAATCTGCTCATAGCTCAGCTGCTCATATCTGCGCAGGACCAGCGCCATCCGCTGGGTTTCCGGCAGATGCAGAATTGCTTCCTCAATCGTTCGCTGAAGTTCCGTCTCCAAAAGGGACGCATCCGGTGCAAGATTCATCTCGTCCTTCAGAGGTGGATCCTCTGCGCCCGGTTCCGGCTGAAGCGGAACATGCGCGTGCCGCTTAGTGCGACGCATTTCGTTGAAAACGAGATTACGCGTAATTTTCAACAACCACGTGGTGAATTTGGCGCGGGGGACGTATCGGCGCGCGCTTTTCCAGACTCGAATAAAGACCTGCTGCGCGATGTCTTCCACGTCCGAGTTACTGCCCAGCATGCGCGCGACCGTGCCCGCCACCAAAGCCTGATGCCTCTCGACGAGCTCCTCGAAGGCGCCGGTATCGCCTCGACCCACCAGCTGCATGAGCCGCACGTCTTCAGCGTCTTCGTCCAATCTCCCTTGGTTTCCTGGATCGTTGCCAGACATGGGTCACTCAAGAGCCTGTTGAGAGACCTAGCCACGTCGCGCACGAGGGCTTTGGAGTGGGTGGCAAGGCGCGACCGACGAGCATGTTCGTCCCGTGGTTACGGGGTAAGGAGCGAGCAACACCGCAGACCGTCCAAAGCACTCGCGTCCTCCGGGTTGCGCCCCTTTTTCGCCTCTCCGGCGTTGCTTGTCGGTTACAGACCGCTTCGGATATGCGCCCTCCTCGCGCCTTGGAGAGACGAAAAATCGGCAGCAACGCGGCATGGCTGAGCATCTCAATAGGCTCTTAGACGTTCGCACAAGACAAGGTTTGCAAGAAAAATCGCACCTCGCCAAAATTTAGCCTGCATCACATTCGTGGCCATGGTTTTTGTTGCAAGCCACGAGCGGCCTGTGCATGCTTGGCTGCCGAGGGCGTTACCCTCAGCCTGCGCATGAATTACCAGCTTATTCCGAAAGAACTCAGGCCAATCGCCGAAAAAGTTGAGGCGCAGCAGCGGATTTCAGAGGCGGATGCGCTCAGTCTCTATCGTACGAACGATCTTAACGCTCTTGGAATGATTGCCAACGTTGTGCGCGAGCGAACGAACGGCAACTACGCAACCTACATTCACAACCGTTACATCAATTATTCCAATATCTGCATCTTGTCCTGCCAGTTTTGTGCTTTCGCCGCCAAAAAGCGTGATGCGCACGCGTTTGAATATGCAATTGACGAAATTATCCGAGTAGTGAGCGATGCGCTCCCTCTCGGGGTTACGGAAGTGCATATGGTCGGCGGGCTGCATCCTACCCTGAAAAAAGAATGGTATCTGGATCTTTTGCGGCAACTGCGCGCTCTCGATGCGCAGCTTCACATCAAAGCATTCACCGCGATCGAGGTTCGTCATTTCGCCCAAAGAATCTTTCGCATGCCGATCCGCGACACGCTGGAAACACTGCGCGAAGCCGGTCTCGGTTCGATCACGGGCGGTGGCGCCGAAATTTTCGATCCGGTTGTGCGCGATCAAATCTGCCGTGGCAAGGAGACCGCAGCCGAATGGCTGGAGGTGCATCGCACCTGGCATTCAATGGGCGGTCGGAGCACTTGCACGATGCTCTACGGCCACATCGAGGCGCTCGCTCATCGCGCTGATCATTTGCGCCAGCTGCGTCAACTGCAAGATGAGACCGGGGGTTTTACCGGGTTTGTTCCGTTCGCTTTCGAGCCATCCCAATCCCACGGAATCCTTGCCCAGATAAAGCGCGCCTCCGCATTTGAACAACTTCGCAATCTCGCGGTGAGCCGAATTTACCTGGACAACATCGAACATCTGACCGCTTATTGGGTCAGCCTGGGACTGCCTCTCGCGCAGGTCTCGCTTAGCTACGGCGTGGACGATCTACACGGCACAATTCTGGAGGAAAAGATTTTCCACATGGCCGGCGCCACCACGCCGCAGCAACAAACGGTAGCAGCGCTGGAACATGCCATCCGCGAAGCTGGGCGCGAGCCGGTCCAGCGCGATAGCCACTATCGTCATATATTGCCGAAGCCAGCCAGCGACAGACACGCAGCGTCTCCGCCGCCCGAGCTCGCTTGCGCTTGAATGGTAGGGCGCGACCGCCGGGCGCGCCGCCACAACGAATGCTCCGCATCGGTTGCGTAAAATATCTTAACGCCCGTCCGCTGATTCGCGGCTGGCCAGGCGAGGTCGAGTTCGATCATCCATCGGCGCTTTGCGAACGATTGGCGAATGGCGAACTTGATGTTGCGCTCGTCTCCAGTTTCGAATTTCTGCGAAACCCGATTTATCGAATCATTGATGACGTTTCGATTTCATCTGACGGACCGGTTTACAGCGTGGTGGTCGCGCACCGGGACGAAATTTCCCAAATCGACGAGATCGAACTCGATCCCGCTTCGGAGACTGCGGTCAATCTCCTGCGTTGTCTGCTCGGAGAACTTGGATTAAATCCACATTTGAAGCAGCGTAGCACAGGGATCTTGCCTGTGGGGCCAGCGGGCGTCTCGCCTGCTGTGGTGAAATCAGGTTCGGCTGCTCCGGCGCAACTCCTCATCGGCGACCAAGCAGTCCGCTTTCGTCAAAAACATGCAGATGAATTTCAATTTTGGGATCTTGGCGAGCAATGGAACAAACTTATGGGTCTTCCATTTGTTTACGCGCTCTGGTTGATTCGCCCCGAAGTTGTTGCTCCAAAACAAATCGCCGATCGCCTGCGTGGCCTTCGTGACGAGAATCTCGGCCGCCTAAATGAGTTAATCGCGGATGCTGTCGCCCGGGTCGGCTTGTCACGCCGTAGCTCCAAAGCGAAGGCGGATGACCCCGGCCACTCAGAGATCACTCGCCAATTTCTTAGTGCCTATTACCACGAACATCTTCGATTCAGCCTTGGAAAAGCAGAGAAGGAAGGTTTGCGAACTTTTGCTCAACTCTGCGCAAAGCGTGGTCTGCTTCCCGAGGGCGGAATTGCGTTCGATCTAGTGTAGCACGACAGCATCTTGATTGTTTGGGCTATTGATTAACCCCTGGCTTGCCAAAACCGAGGTCGAGATCGTTGAGCTGCCAGCCCAGCGCTTTGAAGCGGAATCTAAGCTTTATGCCCTCTCGCTCCACAACAAAACTGCGTGGCCCTGTGAAGAACGCGTATTTTATTTTTGACCAGTCTTCAGCTTTACCAGTGGAGAACCGGAAGTGCTGAGGACTTTGCAGGTTCCTCAAGGCTCCTGGATTGGAAAGAAGCGCCGCGATTCCCTCAGGTGTTGCATAAGTGTCGACGATCGTATCAATCAGCGTCGGGCCGAGGTTACTCCATCGTTTGTGGCCAGTCGTTGCACGAGCGAATCGCGCGACGAGTTGCTTCTTCAACGAAGCTCGAACAGCCGGAAAATCGATACGCGAACTGATCGCGGCGCTGTCACCAGATCGCAACGCGGTCCTAAATCGCCAGAATGAAAAGTACGGCGACGCTGCGTAGGCCAGCAGAAGGACAACACAAATGAGCGCGACCCAGCGAATAAGTCTCATTTTACCGTGACGTCCTCAATGTTACGCATGTTTGAAAACAAAAGCGACGCGAGGACGCGCGCGCACTCCCAAAGCTGTCGCGAAACAGTAGATATGTCTGCGGATACATTTTGCACGAAGTCCTTTTCGAGTGCGATGCGTCCCCGCATCGCTTTCATCCGTACCGAGGTTTTGTTAAAGTGTCGAGACCTCTCAAAGCTCAGCGTGGCGGCACAGGTCCGATTTTCTTCCAATATTGGAGGATGCGTCCGCTTCCAGGAGGCGACTTGAACTCTGTCGGACGCGGGCCGCCTGGAGGACCCCAACAGGCGCGCTTGTGGGTGGCGTCAATAATCTCGTAGATGCCGCGTGTCAGTTGACCGGCATTCGGCCCGCCTTCTGCAATTGTGTCCACTTGTTTGGGTCTGGTGTCCGGATTCACCGAGAAGCGTCCAGCCGGATGCGTGCCAATGCCGCTCGCTTTTGGAAATCGGAATGTATTATGATCGGTAATCAGGATTGTATTTCGTGCCACACTTGCCGGCACCGGCTTCCCGTTGTCCACTCCGCGAGTCAACTGCCAGGTTCCCGACAGGACCTCGTAATCTCGCTGTGCGGCGGCAGATTGCGCGATTGACTGGCCGAGCCTGTTGGTTTCGCAGCCAGCGGTTATCATTGCCACGCCGCTAACGAACAGAATCGCTATTGCTTTGATCATGCGAGCCATTTGCAATGAAAATTGTTCTGTCGAGCATCATTGCGAGCGCGCAAGTGCGAAAATCTTGTCAGGAAGTAACGCGCGAATAAACTGATCGGTGCAAAGCCGCGTAGAAGGTGAGCCAAGAGGTGAAAAGTCCCCGCCAAGCTTTACGCGGCAAAGCCGCGTAGAAGGTGAGTCGACTGGTGAAAAGTCGTCGCCAAGATTTACTCGGCGAAGCCGCTGGATTTTGGCGTCGCGCGAGGAGATGAATGGCGGCGCGATTGCGTGGAGCGAAATTTGCGGATCGGAATGCATCGCGCGGCTGCTTTCACGAAAAGGGTTTCGCTGCGCAGAGGAGGTTGAAGACTTCCTGCGCCCACGGCTCAGTTCGCTGAGCGATCCGTTTTTACTGCCGCAAATGCGCGCTGCGGTCTCTCGCGTTCTCGCTGCGCTGGATCGGCACGAACGCATCGTCCTCTTTGGCGATTACGATGTGGATGGGGTGACTTCATTGGCACTGCTCGATGAAATGTTGCGCGCGTATGGCGAAGCGCCGCAACTGTTTCTGCCGTTGCGCATCGAGGAGGGCTATGGTTTGAGCCGGGAAAGTGTCGAGCGTTGTCTCGAACAACATCAGCCGCAATTGCTCATCGCCGTTGATTGCGGCACGTCGTCAGTTAATGAGATTGCGATTCTTAACGAGCGCGCGGTCGACGTGATTGTGCTCGATCATCATGAGCCGAAAGCGCAATTGCCCGATTGCGTCGCGATTGTGAATCCAAAAATCGCGCGTGAGGCAGACAATCCTGTCTGCCTCCCCGAAGCTGACAGCATGTCGAATTCTCGCAGGCAGGATTGCCTGTGGCCCTCAACCCCGCCGCTTGAATATCTTTGCAGTGTCGGGATCGTCTTCAAACTTTGTCACGCGCTGCTGAAGACGCGGCCGCTGCCCGAATTCGATTTGAAATCACATCTCGATCTGGTGGCACTTGGCACAGTCGCGGACATCGTGCCACTGCGTGGCGAGAACCGAGTTCTGGTGCAGCGCGGCGCAATCGAGATCGCGCGGACCTCGCGCATCGGCTTGAAGAAATTAATGGAAATCGCCAGAGTGCATCCGCCAATTTTGCCCGAAGACATTGGTTACCGGCTTGGCCCGCGATTGAATGCTGCGGGGCGTTTGAGCACAGCGGAGAAATCCTTGCGACTGCTGCTTACGCAGGACGAAAGCGAAGCAGCAATGCTCGCTGCGGAGTTGGACCGACAAAACCGCGAACGCCAGGAAGTAGAAACACAAATCTTTGCGGCAGCGACGGAGAAGATCGACATGGAGTTCAATGCGGCGCGTGATGCGGCGATCGTCGCGGGCGCGCGGGGCTGGCACCCAGGAGTGCTCGGCATCGTAGCGTCACGGCTCGTTCGAAAATATCATCGGCCCGCGATTGTGATCGGTTTCGACGAGAACGGCGTGGGGAAGGGAAGCGGACGAAGCATCGAAGGATTGAACTTGGTCGAAGCGCTGAGTCGTTGTGCTGACAGTCTCGACAAATACGGCGGACACGAGATGGCGGCCGGGTTGGCAATGCGGGAGGAAAATTTCGATCGTTTTGCCGAGGCATTCCGGAGCACTGCGCGCGAACTTCTTTCCGACGAAGCTTTGCAACCCTGCATTCGACTGGATCACGAGCTCCCGTTCACCGAGATCGATGTTGAATTTTTACGCTGGCACGAAATGTTGCAGCCGTTTGGAAATGGAAATCCGCAGCCCCTTTTCTTTGCGCGCGAAATCGAGCCAGTCGCGCCGCCACGCGTCGTAAAGGAAAAACATCTTATCTTTCGGTTGCGTCAGGGTGATCGCCATCGCCGCGCCGTTTATTTTGACGGGATGGCAAATCAGTTGCCGCCGCCGCCATGGGATATCGCATTCCGAATTTGTGCGGATGAGTATGGGGGTGAGACATTAATTGCCATGCACATCGAAGCGCTGCGAGCGACGGAACGCTGCCAGGGTGATTAGTGATCGGTGAGCAGTGAACAGCGTGAAATTGCCTAACCGATCACAGATTACTGATCCTGGATCACAAACGACTTCGAAATCACCTCACACGGGCCTTGCGGTCTCGCAGTCACTCGAGGAATTAGGTTGGATCCCACGCCCGAAAATCCTCGCACTGCGGCGTCTCGGGATTGAGACGGTGGAAGATTTGCTCACGCATTTTCCGCGGCGCCACGAAGATCGCGCAGAGTTCCCGCAGTTTCCGCGTGAGGAAAGCGACGTTCCGATTTGTCTCTGCGGCGAGGTGACCAAGACTTCGCTGCGCCGATTTGGCGGATGGAAGAAAATCTTTGAGGCCACGCTCGAAGAATCGCAGGCAAATGCACTGAGCGAGCCGCTGGTGTGCCGATGGTTCAACCTGCATTACGTGCAGAAGATGATTGCGACCGGGCAACGCCTGGTTGTTTTTGGCAAGCCGCGTCTGCGAGGAAAGCGGATTTGCATGGATCATCCGGAATTCGAGGTTATCGAGAACGATGAGGAAATATCGATCCATTTTCGCAGGATCACTCCAATCTATCCCGCCACGGAGGGTCTTTCCCAGCGGGTGTTCCGCAGTATGGTTTATCGGCTTTTGAATGAAGTCCCGCCCGCGTCTGGGGGACTCGAAACATTATTGCCGCGTACACTCATGATTAGTGACATGACGACGGCAGCAGCGATTCGCGCAATTCATTTCCCGAACGATTGGCAGCAACGCGAGGCTGCCCGCGAGCACCTGGTCCTCTCTGAATTTTTTGCGATGCAGATCCTGATTGCATCGCGACGGACAAATGCGTCGATCCGCGTCGGCGAGGCACACTGCGGGCCCGGCACATTGTTCGGCGAATTCGTGAAGTCGCTTCCGTTCGAACTGACGGCCGCGCAGAGAAAAGTCATCGGGGAAATCCGGCGCGACCTGGCGGCTGTGCACCCAATGAATCGTTTGCTACAGGGGGACGTTGGTTCAGGCAAAACCTTGGTCGCGATAGCGGCCATGCTTCTTGTGGTTGAAGCCGGATATCAAGCCGCGTTCATGGCGCCGACGCAAATTCTGGCCGAGCAACACTACGATGTGCTGCGGCGCTGGCTCGATCCGCTGGGCGTGCGCGTTGCATTACGAACAGCCGCGCGACAGGAAGAAAGCGGTCCGCTCCCGTTGTTTGCGCGGGACGCTTTAAGTAGCGCGCAAATTCTGGGGAGCACAGGCTGCCAGCCTGTCGTGTCCGGCAGCCTGCCGGACACACGAGCGCGTGAAATATCCGACGCCGTGGAC
The DNA here is from genome assembly GCA_041487635.1 of Candidatus Udaeobacter sp. Classification (GTDB taxonomy): domain Bacteria; phylum Verrucomicrobiota; class Verrucomicrobiia; order Chthoniobacterales; family UBA10450; genus Udaeobacter. Next base: position 17,184 of record JBGPNR010000005.1, read on the forward strand.
CAGTCGCGCTATTCCCGTCGCAATCTCCCGCACTTTGACCGGCCGTGGGCGAAGTATGCAATCACGTTTGCAACACGAAATCATCGACAACTGTCGGAGAAAGCGCGCGACATCATGCTCGAGTCAATATTGCGTTGGAAGGACTGCCGGTACGAACTTTATGCGGCATGCGTGATGCCAGACCACGTACATCTCCTGATCGAGCCGATGATCGAACACGCCGGCGATTCTCGGAGTGCAGTCTTTTTCTCGCTCTCGAAAATCCTTCATAGCCTAAAGTCGTTTACGGCGACGCAAATCAACAAGATTGAGAGAACAAAGGACCCTGTGTGGGAAACAGAATCATTTGATCGATTGATTCGCTCTGAGAGCGATCTGCGTGAGAAATATCTGTACATCACCCGAAATCCTTGGGACGCCGGCGTGGCGGAGCACGGAAAAGGTTATCGGTGGGTTTGGTACCATGGGAGCTACAACGCCCAAGAGTTCGCGGCAGGCTGCCGCGAACAACAGGCTGGCAGTCTGTGCTCCCCAGACGAAGAGCCGCACGCGCGCGACGAGCCACAAATTATAGTCGGGACGCACGCGTTGCTTTACGAATCGGTTTCGTTTTCGAATCTCGGACTTGTTGTAATTGATGAGCAGCACAAATTTGGTGTTGCTCAGCGCGCTAGATTAACGACGCGCGAACCGTCGCCGGACGTGCTTGTAATGACTGCCACGCCGATCCCGCGCACACTGACGATGACCATTTACGGTGACCTCGACGTTTCAACGATTGATGAAATGCCGCGGAACCGCGGCAAAATCGTCACCGCCGTGCGTGATGACTCGAAGCTCGCTGAGATTCTTACTTTTCTGCGAAATCAATTGGAAGCAGGTCGCCAGGTCTACGTGATCTATCCGTTGATCGATGAAAGCGAAAAATTAGACGTCAAAGCGGCAGCAGCGGAGTACACGGTGTGGCGAGAGCGGTTGCATCCGTTTCGCTGCGAGTTGCTTCACGGCCGCATTGCGCCGGTTGAAAAGCAGCAGATCATGGAACGCTTTCGGCGCGGCGAGACAAATGCGTTGATTAGCACGACCGTGCTCGAGGTCGGTGTTGATGTCCCCAACGCCAGCGTGATGCTGGTTGAGAATGCAGAGCGCTTTGGTCTGGCACAACTGCATCAACTTCGGGGACGGATCGGCCGTGGAGAACACAAGTCGTATTGCATCTTGCTGACGTCGGCTCAGGCGAAAGAAGTCTCAGCAAAGCTCGCTGTTTTGGAAAGAACACGTGATGGCTTTGAAGTAGCTGAAGCAGACTGGGGGTTGCGTGGCCCGGGGGATTTGCTAGGCACCGCGCAAAGCGGTCTGCCTACACTCACGATCGGCAACCTGAAGACTGATGCGGATTTAATGCGACGTGCCCGCGCGGCCGCGATATCGATCTTCGAGGCAGATCCGTGTCTGGAATGGCCCGAGAATCAACGTTTTCGGCGCCTAATTGTCGAACAACAGGGACGAACTTTTTCCAATGTCAGCTGATGAAAAATCTCGCGAAATTTTTGCTCTTTGTCTTGGTCGTCAGCGCGGGAATTTCCCTGCTGTATGATTACCGTCTTAAACACGGAGGATTAAAGCTACCGTCCGGGCGCACTCCGGAAAAGTACACTCTGGCCTCTGAGCCGAGCGTTGACTCAAAACAAGTCGCTTCGCTGGCGGCCTTGAACCGGGAACGGCGCGCACTCGTGAGCAGCGTGGTTCCTTCTGTTGTTGCCATAAAGACGTCCAAAAAGATTGGCATCCGGCGCGACTATGGGAGTGACCCTTTTGAGTTTTTTTTCGGTAACCGACGCCATCGCTATCCGCAAGATGAGACGCTTGTGCAGAATTCGCTCGGCTCCGGTGTGATCGTAACAAACGAAGGTCACATCATCACAAACAGTCACGTGGTCAGCGACGGGGAAGGCAATCAGGTCGATCAAATTGAAGTGCAACTGAGCGACGGTCGCACCAAGAAGGCACGGTTGATCGGCGCCGATTCCCAGCTGGATCTCGCGGTGCTCAAAATCGATAATCCTGGCGTCAAGCCGCTCAAACTGGCTGACTCGGACACTGTGCAGCCTGGAGATTTTGTTGTGGCTATCGGCAATCCATTTGGTCTTCAAGAGACAGTGACGGACGGAATCATCAGCTGGAAGGGACAACCGAACAGCACGGATTTTCGCGGCGATCTGCTCCAGACTAACGCGGCAATCAATCCGGGGAACAGCGGCGGGCCGTTGATCAACCTGCGAGGGGAAGTTGTCGGTATCAACGAACAAATCGTTTCCAGCAGTGGGGGTTCGCAAGGAATCGGCTTTGCGATTCCATCCAACACAGTTCGTGCGGTACTCGAAAGCGTGTTGAAGCACGGTCGTGTAATTCGCGGCTATTTGGGAATCGTGAGTCGTGCGCTGCAATCAGCGCAAGGTCCGACCGACAACGAAGGAGTAGTGGTGGATCAAGTCATGCCGGGTTCGCCGGCAGCACAAGCGCAACTGCAGCCCGGCGATGTCGTTCGCAAGTTTAATGGGCGCGACGTCCAAAATATTACGACGCTCAGGAAGATGGTGGGACAAAGCGAATTGGACAAGAATGTTGAGCTGGAAGTCCTACGTGACGGCAAACCGTTGAAGGTGATAACTCAGATCAAAGAACAGCCCCAGGATTACCAGACTTCAAGTGTTTTGCCGAAACGAGCCCCTTCGCAGCCGCAAAACCCGAGCGGATCAAACGATCAGGATACAAGTAGCGGTCCGCTCGCATCAATTCAGGTAGGCGACTTGACTCCAGAAGCAGCACGCCAGCTTGATCTGCCGTCCAATGTGCGAGGCGTATTGGTGACGAGCGTCGATCCTGATAGTGGCGCGGCGGAATTGCAGAAGGGGGATGTGATCGAAGAAATCAATCAACAGCCAGTCACATCAGTCTCGGACTACAACAAGATTGCTGTTTCACTTGATCCGAGCCAGCCGCAAGTCTTATCGGTTTGCCGACATCGGATACGTTCGTTTCTGGTTCTGCGACCTCGGTAGAGCAATTTCTCATCGAAACGTTGTAGCCACCGGCCTGTGGCCGGTTGATGTCGGGGCTGTTTTCACTAGAAGACGGCCCGCAGGGCCGTGGCTACAACGGCTAAGGTTTGTTTAACTCGTAGTGGAATTGCTACGAGTTACGCCGTCAGCACGCGATGGCGTGGCGTCGGCAAACGCCGGAGAGCATTTCCCAAAGTGCATCGAGAACACGGTTCACTGATGCCTTTACGAATTGGAAGTTTCGCTCGCCCATGTGCGCGCTTAGAATCTCGCGCTCGGCCGCAGAATGTTCGCGATCCGCTTCCACATGAACGCTGAAGTACTCGTAGTGTTCGGGATTTCTGAAGCCGTAGTGTTTCTTTAGTCCGTCGATTTTCGATTCGCAGATCGCGGGAATTTGGCTCTCGTAAGCGTAGAGAGCTGCGAGACCTTCGACTGTCGATCGATCGCG
>JBGPNR010000006.1:0-19567 GCA_041487635.1 Candidatus Udaeobacter sp.
AACCGGTTGCAATATTCGCCGAGGTGATTAGCTCGAACAGTTCGGCATCGTGTCCAGTCCCTTCGCCGAGATCGGCATTGATATCTACAGATAGGTTCATCATGAGTTGCGCAAACTGAGTCCAATACGAAACCGCTCCAGCGCCCGCTCCCGCTCCAGCAACAGCCGATGCGCATCACCGAGCGACACCTCTGAAAAACGCACGCGATCGCCAGCGCGAAGTTGTGCGGCAGTGCCTAGATCGACAGTAATCACGTGGGCAATTTGGGGATAGCCGCCGATGGTTTGGCAATCTCCCAAAAGCAGAATCGGTTGGCCGCTCGGCGGGACCTGCACGGTACCGGGAGCAACTGCTTCCGAGATAAGATCGACGTTGTCGGCTCGAGACAATTCGGGGCCAGTCAACCGCACACCCATGCGATCCGAATCGGGTGACACGGTGAATGGTTCGCTCGTTAAACGTTGAAGGCTTGAAGCGTTGAAGCGGGTCCAATCCATGCCGCGAACGAAACGCAAAATCGGGTTGGGCCGTGCTGGACTTACCCAATCGTGCGGCGCGGTCCACGATGAAATTCTTGTAGCCGGGATCGGTGATCCCGGCCGAGGACCAAGCGGGATAACATCCCCATCACGTAAAGCGCGACCGTCAAATCCACCAAAATTCGCTCGCAAATCCGTAGAGCGACTACCCAGAACAATCGGCACGTCCACTCCGCCGGAAATCGCGAGCCAGCCTCGGCAACCAATTTGAGGCGGCCGGAACTTCAGTTCGTCACCGGCTTGTAAACGCGCCACATGCCCGGCTGGCAATGATCGCGATCCAATCTGAACTTCGAATTCGCCTCCGCACCAGGCGACGATTCGCTCGTCGTTAAGCCGCAACTGCAAACCGCCAAGCGTAATCTCTAGCCCCGCCGCGCCTTCATCATTACCGACAAGCAGATTCGCCACGCGTAATGCAAACGGATCGAGCGCGCCACTTGTCGAAACGCCGAACTCGCGAAATCCGGTGCGGCCAAGATCCTGCACCGAGGTAAGAAAGCCGGACCGCGTTACAATCATCTCCATGGCTCGCCCTAACGCTGCAACGATTTAAGCATAGCGTTAAGCATTATTGTCATTCTGATCCCGCAGGCGCGGGAGAAGAATCGCTGACAATTCCCTCTGGAAGCGGTGCAACAATAATCAGAGATGTTTGAAAGCCTGGCCTCATGCTTCGCATTTCGTTGCAGCGCTTCGCTCAACATGACAGGACGAGCGCCAGACGCTTTAACGTTTTAACGACTCAAATTCTTCCCGTGTGATCGCGCGAAAGCGCACACGATCGCCCGCGCGCAAGAGCACAGGCGGATCCTTTGTTGGATCAAAAAGTTTCAACGGCGTACGTCCAATCAGATTCCAGCCCCCGGGCGATCGCAGCGGATAAATTCCCGTTTGCGCGCCACCGATTCCGACCACACCGGGAGGAATTTCCTTGCGGGGGTTGGATCGGCGCGGCGTGGCTATTTTCTTTGGCAACCCTGCCATAAAGGGAAATCCGGGAACGAACCCGATGCAGGCCACTCGATAATCAGCCGCGCTGTGGAGCTCTACAACTTGCTCTGTCGAAATCTGTGCATGACGCGCCACCTCGTCGAGGTCGGGCGCGAACTCTGGATCGTAGCAGACTGGAATTTCAACAGTTCGCGGCGCGGAACGGCGACTCCCTCTGCGCTTGGGAACTGTAGCAGCGCCAATTCGCGCCGCCAGCCAATCGAATATGTCGCTTGCTGTTCCGCTTGCTTTGGCGACGTCGACCGGATCGAAAAAAACGGCGACGCTCGTGTAAGCCGGCGCGAGTTCGATCATGCCGGGAATTGTAGTGCTTCGAAGCTGCTGAAATGTGCGGAGGACCTCGTTCAGCGTTTCCTCGGGCGCATCGTCAAATTGCTCGCGCACGCGCACGATGAGTGCAGAATCTCCCAGGGGAACAATCTCCATTGGCGCTCAGACTTGGTTCAAACGAAGAGGCTGATCTTTGCTGCGCCATCTTTCAAGATGATGCATCTTTTGCCGCCGAATTTTGAGGTGAAACAGCTTCAGCAACGTTTTCCACATGCTCTTTAATCTCGTGCACTTTCGGATGCACATCACGGATCATGTCATGTTCGGCCTTGGAGAGCCCCTCGATGCGCGTTGTAATATCGTGCAGTTCTTTCAACAGGGCGTCCTGACGCGCTGAGATGCGATGCATCCACCAAAAACAAACACACCAGCAGATGAGACCGATCCAAGTGAGCGCAAACATGGTCATATCATTGCGCCCGTTTCGCTTCGATCTCGATGTTGATCGCGACTGTTTGGCTGATTCCAGACACTGCTTCGGCTGCAGAGGCAAACATCAAATTGAAGTCGCCCCGCGAGATTGGCTCGGTCGTAACCGCCCACCGCGTTCGGCTCGTTTCATTTATCGGCGTTAGCAATTTCACATGAAGCGTGATCGGTCGGGTCACGCCGTGCATGGTGAGATCGCCGAGGATGTCGCCGCTTTGCGGTCCGGTTCGCTTGACGCTTCGGCTCCTGAACGTCATCTGGGGAAATTTTTCCACGTTAAAGAATTCTGGGCTGCGAAGATGGTCGTCCCGTTTTTTGATGTGCGTGTCGATGCTGCGCACGTCGATCTGCGCGGTGACCGACGAATGCTCCGGATGCTCGCGATCGACCTCAATCTTGCCGCTGAAACTTGTGAATTTGCCATGGGTGGTGCCGAGAAACTGATGCACGGTGAAGCCAATCGCGGAGCCAGAGGAATCGAACTTGTAGGTCTCGTTCGCCCAGGCGGCGGAACTCAAAGCAAAGATTGCGAACGTACCGATTAGATTGTGTAATTTCATCTTGAACTGTTTTTCGCCTCGGCCGCCAGCGTTTTCAAGAGCGGTGTGCGGGAGAGCGGCAGCCGCCCGAACAAATTTCCCAGCGCAAACGCCGAGTCGGCTTTCAGGTTCTTGATGTCGTGCACGCCGGCGATGCGGGCGAGCTCCGTCTCGAAATGAGAGACTGCGCGCTGCGTAGGATCGTTTACATCGAGATAACCAAACGCCCGTCGTAACAACATAAACAATTCCGGCTCGCGATGATCGCGCTCTGTGCAAATCTCAATGAGCTCCACAAAGTAAGCCGCTGTCTGCGTACGCAAATAGTTGCTGCGAATTCCAGCGAACGGATTTGTCAGCACAACTTCTGTAAGCGTGTGCAGATCCGACTTGCGGCTCCTCACGATGGAAATTTCAGCTTCAAAAAATAAATCCAGCTTTCCGGCGAACGGGCTTTTCGCACGGCGCGCGCCTTTGGCGACGGTTTGGATACAACCAAATGATTCAGTGCACCAGGAGACGATCAGGCTCGTATCGCTGAATTTGCGTTTCCGCAAGAGGATGGCAGCCGTGGTTTCCACTGACAAATTGTTATGCGAATCTTTGCTCGGCGCTACGGACGCATTCTGCAGACGGTAATGCAAAGCGATGCGAAGATGCATCGCACTCAAAAGCAATTCGTGCGAAATTTGAGCAGGCGTGGTCTCTTTCCTGATGCCGATCAGGAGTACTGAAACCGCACGCGTGCCGGAGGACCTCAGCGGTCGGGAACGCCGTATCCCGGTCGGCGGTATCACGTGGCGGCATACGTTTCGCGCCCTGCGGCATCGCAATTATCGACTCTTTTTTTGGGGGCAACTTGTCTCGCTCATTGGCACCTGGATGCAGCAAACCGCCATGAGTTGGTTTGTTTATCAAATTACGAATTCAAAGCTGCTGCTGGGCGTCGTCGCTGCTATGGGATCCGCTCCGATGATGTTATCTTCAGTATGGGGCGGCTCTCTCGCTGACCGCTATCCGAAACGCTCCATTCTCGTCGCGACACAGACTGCCCAAATGATTTGCGCCTTCCTTCTGGCAGCCGGCGTGTGGGCGGGGTTCGCCACGCCCTCATTCATTATCGTTATCGCTGCGTTGAATGGTCTCGCCATGGGCTTCGACATGCCGGCGCGGCAGGCATTCACAGTCGAAATGACAAGCCGCGAAGATTTGCTAAACGCGATCTCACTTAACAGCTCAATTGTGAACGGCGCACGCATTATTGGTCCATCGGTGGCTGGATTACTAATCGGCGCGTTCGGTGTGGCGGTGTGTTTTTTCCTGAACGGCGTGACATTTGTCGCTGTGATCGCCGGTTTGTCGATGATGCGCTTACCGCGATTTGAGCGACCGGCACATGCTGTGTCTGCCGGTGAACACGCCTGGAACGGCATCGTCTATTCAATAAAACATCAGCGCGTGCGAACCATTCTATTGCTTTTCCTGGCAGTGGGTGTCTTCGGCTGGTCGTATACTGTGCTCATGCCAGCTTTCGCGCGCGACGTGCTCATTCGCGGTGCAAACGGTTACGGGATCTTAATGTCGGCGAGCGGGACCGGCGCTTTCATCGGTGCGCTGGTCGTAGCAACTTACGGACATCTGTTTACACCGCGGAGGCTTGCGCTTGGCGGCGTCTGGTTGTTTTCGATTGCGTTGTTCGCACTTTCGCTGAGTCGAAATTTTTACTTCGCAATGGCGTTTCTCTTCGTTGCTGGATTTGGCATGCTCCTGTTTTTCTCCACATCGAATACAGTGCTGCAAACAATAGTGCCGGACGAAATGCGCGGTCGCGTCATGGGGGTATGGTCGCTCGTATTCGGCGCGATGATCCCGCTCGGAAGCCTCGAGGTGGGCGCCGTCGCGCATTGGCTGGGCACGCCTTTCGCGCTCGGGTTCGGCGCAATTATTTGCGCAGCTTCAGCGCTGGTCACGCTGTCTGTGATTCACCGACGCGAGGCGCAACTCGCAAACTGATTTGTAGGGCAGGCGCATCGCCCGGCGTGTGACGCAGACAATCTTGTCTGCGCGCTTCAAGACCCGCAGGCAGGATTGCCTGCATCACGTCGCTATCACCGGTTGATGATATGCAGTGCGCGCTTCTCCACGTTGAGCGCCGCTTCCCTGACTGCTTCGCTTAGGGTGGGATGCGGATGTGTGGTGCGGCCGATGTCTTCGGAGCTGCCACTAAATTCAATTACCGACACGGCTTCGGCGATTAACTCCGAAGCGGCGTGGTGCAAGATGTGTGCGCCAAGAATGCGATCGGTTTTTGCGTCAGCGACGAACTTCACCATTCCTTCCACGTCGTCGCTGCAAAGCGCGCGGCTGTTGGCGCGGAACGGAAATTTGCCAATGCGGACATCGATCCCCTGCTCTTTCGCTTGATCTTCGGTGAGACCAACGCCGGCCAGCTCGGGATTCGTGTAAATAATACCTGCAATAGCTTCGTAGTTTACGTGGCCGGCTTTGCCGGCGATGATTTCCGCGCACGCAATCCCCTCGTCCTCGGCTTTGTGCGCCAGCATCGGCCCAGCGATTACATCGCCGATCGCGTAAATCCCTTCGACGTTTGTGCGGAAATGTTTGTCCACTTTGATCCGCTTCTTCTCATCGAACTCGACACCGGCTTTTTCTGCACCCAACCCGTCTGAGAACGGGCGGCGTCCGACTGACACGAGAACTTTGTCTGCTTCGAACTTCAGTTCCCGGCCATCCTTGGTCGCAATCACCGTTGCGCGACCATTATCGACCTTGACCGCGGTGACTTTTGTTTCGAGGTAAAACGTCATGCCCTGTGCGGTGAGCAAACGCTGAAGCAGATTCGATAGCTCAAGATCGAACCCGAGCGCAATTCGCGGCAGAAACTCCAGCATCGTCACTTCCGATCCAAGCCGGTTCCAAACGGAGCCCAGTTCCAGTCCTACTGCGCCCGCGCCAATGACGATGAGTTTCTTTGGAGCTTCGGTGAACTCCAGCGCTTCGGTGCTGCTGACTATTGTTCTGCCATCAAATTTCGCGAACGGCAGTTCCACCGGCGCGCTCCCGGTGGCGATCACGATATTTTTCGTATCGATCTCCTGCGTCTGAGCATTCGACGATTTGATCGAAACTTTTCCCGGAGCGGTGATCGTGCCAAAGCCTTCGATGACGGCGACTTTGTTCGTCTTCATCAACGAGCGGACGCCGGTGTTGAATGTCTTCACGACCTTGCCCTTGCGCTCCTGCATTTTCGCAAGATCGGCACGCGCGCCATCGACGACGATGCCGTGCTTGGCCGCCTCTTTTTTGACGAACATCAAGTGGTCGGTCGATGTCAGGAGCGCTTTGCTAGGGATGCAGCCCACGTTCAAGCAAGTGCCGCCTAGTTCCTTGTCTTTTTCGACGAGGGCAGTCTTCAGTCCAAGCTGGCCCGCACGAATCGCAGCGATGTATCCGCCGGGACCAGAGCCAATGATAACGACATCAAATTTATCCATAGCGAGATGAGCAATCGCCGAAAACTTCGCTGACGCAACTCATCGCTGCGACTTCTCATTAACACCGTGCTTCAGCTCGGTGTTATCCGAGCGCCAATGGATCCAGCTGTTTCAACAGCTTTCTCTTGTTCGTTACCCGATGAAGTCGTTGAAACGGCTAATGGTTTCGCGCTGAGAAGCACCTGGCTGAAGCCAGGTGTTAATGAGACGAGTGGTAAGCGGGCTGAGGTTAAAAATCCAGCGGCAGTTTTTTCGGATCTTCGATGCATTCCTTCACTTTGACGAGGAACGTCACCGCTTCCTTCCCATCGATTGCGCGGTGATCATAACTCAACGCGAGATACATCATCGGACGAACTTCCACCTTCCCGTCCACCGCGACCGGGCGCGGCACGATTTTATGCATCCCGAGGATGCCGCTCTGCGGTGGATTTAAGATCGGCGTGGCGAAGAGCGATCCGTACACTCCGCCGTTCGTGATCGTGAACGTGCCGCCCTGTAAATCTTCGATCTTCAGTTTTCCCTCGCGCGCTCTGCCGGCGAAATCAGCAATGTCGCGTTCCAAATCGGCAAAGCTCTTCTTATCCGCATCGCGCACGACCGGCACAACGAGTCCACGCTCGGTGCCGACGGCGACACCGATATCGTAGTAATTGTTTTGAATAAAGTCGTCGCCCTCGATGCGACCGTTGACGACCGGCACGGTTTTGAGCGCTTCCACGCATGCTTTAATGAAGAACGACATCAGACCGATTTTGACGCCGTTTTTTTTCGTGAACTCGTCTTGCTCTTTTCGGCGCAATTCCTGGACGGCGCTCATGTCGCATTCGTTGAATGTGGTAAGAATTGCTGCGGTGTGCTGCGCCATCACCAGTTGCTGCGCGATTTTGCGGCGCAGCGGTGACATCTTTTTACGGATGAACCGCCCATCGGTAGACGGTTGAATTTCTCGATCATCGGTCGCTTCTTCCGCCTTCGCCAAGGCTACGGCGGACAAATCTGCCTTACCGCGTTCGTGAGCCGCTTCCAGCACGTCAGCCTTGATCAAACGTCCACCTCCGCCGGTGCCGCGAATTTTCTCAGGCTCAAGTTTCTCTTCTTCGACGATGCGCCGAACAGCGGGCGACAGTGCTGTAACCGGGGGCGCTGACCCCGGCCGGCCGCGGTCAATGCCCGTGGCTACAGCTTCTTTCTTTTCGGCCGTCTTTTTCTCGGGCTTGGGTTCCTGCTTTTCCTCTGGTGTCCTCTTTCTAGGTTTTTCTTCCTTCCTTTCTTGCGTTCGCTGCCTTGAGTCATCAATTGTGGCAACTACTTCCCCTATTTTGACTTCCTGGCCTTCAGGTACCTTCGTTTCGAGCAAGCCTCCTTTTTCGGCAACGATTTCGGTAGAAACCTTGTCGGTCTCCAGCGTGAAGAGCGGCTCGCCTTCGTTCACGAACTCGCCGGACTTTTTGTGCCAGACTGAGACGACACCGCTGGTTATCGATTCACCGACGGCAGGAATTTTTACCTCAATGGCCATGCTCGAGAATTATCCCGCGTCTGCGGGACTAATCGAGCGTCGCGGTCGAGGCGCGTTTCGTCAACAATACCCTGTCCACGCGTCTCTGCTTTGCGCTGCGAATAAGATCTAACTCAATCCAGATATGCCGAACCTCAACGAATCAAAGAAGGCAACGCGGCGCATTTTTGTGCTCGCGGACACGCACAATCGTTTGCCGGAAAGAGTAAAGGAAATCGCCCGGGGCGCAGATGAAATCTGGCACATGGGCGACGTTTGCACTGAAACCATTATTGATGAACTTCGTGCCGTCGGGCCGCGAATCACTGTCGTGCGAGGAAATTGCGACAGCAATCTGGATTGGCCCCTGGTTGTAGATATCGAGCGAAGCGGATTGAAATTACGCCTGCAACACGTACCGCCTGACCAGCCGCCGGATGACGTCGATGTTGTATTGTATGGACACACGCACGTCCCGCGAAACGAACGGCGTGGAAGTGTTTTGTTTCTAAATCCCGGTTGCGTGACGCGCGCCAATCAGGGTGCGCCCCCGAGCGTAGCATGGCTTGAAATCGCGGATGGAAAAATGAACTGGAAGCTGGTCCCGCTTCGTTAACACTGGATTGCCAGTCGCAATCCTGCAGCCTGCTGAGTGAGTCCGCAGCTTAGAACGATGGCGCGGTGCGCTCCGGCCAGGGTGGTGCGCGAAAGCGGAAGGCGCAATGCAACGGCTGACTGCGCGTGAAGCACGGGCGGAAGCTCGGCAGTACGCAGCGCTTGAGTCGCCAGGATGATCTGCCATACCGCCGCGGCACCGACGCTTTCACCCAGCGCGGGTTTGGCCGTGTAAACGAACGCGCCCGGAACAATTTGCCGTATCGCTTCGGATTCAGCTTGATCGACGAACGTGCCGTTGGCGGCGGAGATGACAACGTCGATTTGCGTGTCGCTGAGATCGCTTAGGATTTCCTTTAAGATTTCCGCTGCTTCAGCGCGCTTTGGAAAACATCCACCGGGATGAGCGAATTCGATTGTGAATGGCCCCTCGCGCGCGAGAAGGATTGCCCCTGCGCCTTCGCTTAAAATCATTCCGCGTTGTTGCTCACTGAATGGCTCAATCGGAGGTGACGAGCGAAGCAACCGCCATCGTCGATAGGCGTCACACAAGAGCCAGTCAATTTCTTCCGTTCCAACGACAAGGCAGTGGTCCAGCGCCTCGTTTGCCATCAGGTCTTCGGCCATTTTTACCGCCGCGAGCCCAACCGCTCCGTCGCCTACCAGGGTATAGGTGGCCCCAGTAATACCGAGAATCGCGGCGAGATGGCTGGCCGGCGCATTGAAGACGGTTTCTGGAAACAAGAGCGGACTGGCCGATTGCGCGCCTGACTCAACGATGTTGCTGTAAAAACGTTTTGTATAAATCACGCCCCCATTTGAGATGGCGAAAATAAGCGCAGTTCGCTCTCCATTATGTGAACCGGGCTCTAACCCTGCAGCGCGCAACGCATCCAAACCTGCTGCTGCCGCAAATCGCGAAATGACACTCGCTCGGCGGAGGCGCGGATGCGCGAAGCTCGCCATGACCGATTCAGGCACGCGGAAGACGCTGTAAGATCGATCTCCAAATTGTTCGGAAATCGTTGTTGCGCACGCCTCATGGCCATGAAGCAGCTGGTCCCATACTGAATCAATGCCGCCTCCCAGAGGTGTCACCCACCCCATGCCGGCGATCGCCAGACTCATGCTTCAAACGTACGCATTAGAATCGAAGCGTTCGTGCCGCCGAAGCCAAAGGAATTCGAAAGCGCCGTGCACAAAACAGCCGGGCGCGCTTTGTTTGCGACGATGTTCAAATCAAGATCGTCGTCCGAGGCTCCAAAATTAATATTGGGCGGGAGAAACTGGTGCTGTAGCGCCAGTAAACAGATGACAGCTTCGATTGCGCCTGCAGCTCCCAGGGAATGACCCATCATGCCTTTTGTGGAGCTCACTGGAACGCCGTTAAATAACGCGCTGATTGCTTTGCCCTCGGCTGCGTCATTGAACAACGTCGCTGTTCCGTGCGCATTGATGTAATCGACTGCCGCCGCTGAAACGTGCGCGCTTTGGAGGGCTTGTTGCATCGCCTGCTGCGCCCCGATGCCGGTTGGATCCGGCTGTGTGATGTGAAAATTATCGGTAGAAATACCGTAGCCGATAATCTCTGCGAGAACAGGCGCGCCACGCTGCTGGGCGCTGGCGAGGTTTTCCAATGCAAGAACTGCGGCGCCTTCTCCGAGCACCATGCCGGTACGATGCCGGTCAAACGGCCGGCATTTCTCCGGCGTCGAGGCTTGAAGCGAATCGAACCCCGTAAAAACCAGTTCTGAGATGGCGTCATAGCCTCCCGCCAATACCCGCTGATAGCGACCCGATCGCACGCATTCGAACGCATGACCAATGGCGTTTGTGCCCGAGGCACATGCATTCGCAATCACCTGGCATGGCGCAGAAATTCCAAAGGTCTCTTGAGCGTCGATGACCGGCTTTTGCGCCGGATAATTTGCGATCCACGTCGGCGCGCGTCGCAGATCCCCGGCTTGCCGTAATGAGCGGTAGTAATGTTCCCCGTACGACATGCCGCCGCTTGTTGTTCCGATTACCGTTAACTCGGGTTCAAATCGAGGTTCTTGTGCTAGAACTTCCTTTAAAGCTTGAATCATCATGTGCGAAGCTCGATGAAGGCGTCGCGAACGTGGCGCCTCACCCCGCCCAGCGAGAAGGCGGTCGTCGGAAACTTGACCAGCGGTTTTACATCGGCATTGCGCAACTGAAAATCGCGTTACCGGGCTCACGCAATCTCGCGACTTGCGCAGCGAATCGAGTGTCTCGGTGAGTCCAAAACCCAGCGGGCTGATAGCGCCTGCCGCCACAACCGCGACGCGCGCAGCATCCTTTTTCCCGGTCGCGCTGCCTGGTTGAGCCATAGTTTAAGAGGAAAAATTGCTCTGCGAATTTCTATTGCTTTCTTGCGGGAAGCATTTTACAAATGGCGCAAACGGAAACGAAAGCCCGGAAGTTGGTGGATTGTCAGTTGAGTTTGTTCAGTGGCGATTTGAAATCCGATAAGCGGGAACAGTGACCTGGCTGCGTTTTCTAGAATAAACTCAATGGGAACTAAATTATACGTAGGCAATCTCCCCTTCAACACGACGGAAAACGAACTGCAGGAGCTTTTTTCACAGGCTGGAGCTGTGCAGGAAGTCACTCTCATGCAGGACAGGTTCACCGGCAAGTCGCGCGGCTTTGCTTTCGTCACGATGGGCTCGGACGAGGACGCTCAAAACGCCATTTCGAAGCTCAATGGCCAAGCCATCGAAGGTCGGCCATTAACGGTGAATGAAGCCCGCCCGCGAGAGCAACGGTCGCCCGGGGGCGGCGGCGGACGCGGCGGATACGGCGGTGGCGGGGGATACGGCGGTCGCCGCGAAGGTGGCCAGCGAAGAGGCCACTGAGCAGCACCCTCAGCAGCCGAAAACAAGCGCTGTAGAGTCCGCTGTGTCAGCGGATTTTGATCGCTCAACACGAAGCCCTGTGTTCTCGGAATAGTACATGGTAGCTCCACGGGAACCGATGTGGCGCATGCGTAAGATTTGGGCAGGGCTGGATTCGAACCAGCGAAGGCGTAAAGCCAGCAGATTTACAGTCTGCCCCGTTTGGCCACTTCGGTACCTACCCTTTGCTGTAAGCGGAATACTCGCCGCGGCGAGCCTGCGCATGCGAGCGCTAATTGTCGATGTTTGTTGAAAAAATTCAACGACGGCGTTTGCCATAGGCTGCTGTGCTTCGCGCGAAATCTCCGGATAAATGGTAGCGTCAGCGCGTGCAAAAAGCAGCGCGGTGCCCGTAGCACAGTGCCATTGATCGCACGGTTTGAAGCGGCTACCCTGTTGCATGGCGCTGCTGCGCGGGTTTTTTTGGTTCGTCCTGTTCATCGTTTTCACCTTTAGCTTTGTTGTGCTGTTCGAGTACGGCCCTCGCGATTTCGCCAACGGTGTTAAGAAGGAGTGCGCCCGCGTGAAATCTTTCGTTGTAAAGCAGACAGCGGGGATCGGCAAAAAGAAACCCTGATCAACGAAGCGTCTTCACAAACGCCCGTATCTCTACGGAAATGCCGGACAACATGTTGCGAGAGTTTCTATCGACAAATTACCAAGAAATTCTTTTGCATTCTCAACTTGCAAAACTGGCCGAGCCAAATGTGCTGCTAGAAAACTGGTATCTGCAGTGGGAGCAATCGAAGCTTGTGCGCGGATTTGGCATTCGTCCAATTGCTGGATAACCCGCGAAATCCTCCGGAGAACGGGCTCGCTGTGCCAAGCTTTTTCGCTCAAATTGCGATTATCCATGAATTGAACTGTGCAAATACCGGGTGCGGTTGCTTCTACAAACGGACTTAGGGTAAACGCGCACTGAATTAAGATTTCCTGGATAGATTTTTCCTGTATGTGCGCACGAACTTTGATGACCACACGCAATGATCGCGCCAGCGCCTGACTCGGCGTCATTCCTTTTCGAATACCGGCGTTTTCTGCGGCTTCGTTCAGTTGAATGACGACCGGTTTCCTTTCCTGTTCTTCGATCAATGCTACTGGTTTTTCGCAGAGTTCCGGCTGATGTCGGGTGGCGGCCTGCAAACAGAAATTCGGCAAATATATTGTGGCAAACATAATTCAGCTGATTCTTCGTTCCTGACTGTCGAGCTCTGCTCGGAAATGCGAGCGCTTCACAGTGATTCGCAGCTGGGAAATCGCATTTTGCTTTTCCAGAGTTTGCAAGTTCCACGAACTTTCGAGAACAAGTTTCAGTTGTGCGCTGTCGACCATTTCGTATCGAGTGAGAACCAGACACACCGTAGGCGCCAATTCGACGAGCCGTTGTAAACGATACCAGTTCGTTTGCGGAATTTTGTGCAATTCTGCCGGCGAGTTCAGCATAAGATCGATAATGACCAGCGGGAAATTGGCATCCCGCAGGAGGAGATCAGCCGCTTTGATCCCTTCAGATCCTTTGAGACAACGGACCCAAACCAGGTGTCGCAGTGAGGCATTATTTAACCCGCAGGGATCGAATGAATCGCGCCCATCAATCAGGGCCATGAAATAATTATTCCGATATGAGACATCGATGAGGGCGTGAATAAACGATGCGCTGCCCGCGCTTTTTCGGAGGCTTATCACTTCGGTGATCGCGCCTCGCGGCAATCCGCCGCCAATGGCTTGATCAAGAAAAGGTAAACCGGTGACTAAACGCGTTGCCGGTGTAGCAGGGACATGGGGGAAACGCTCCGCCAACAGTTTGCGAAGATCGATAATCTTGGCGCTTGCAGCCACGGGATAAACATGGCGCACATTTGGATACGTTCAAGTGAACGTTCATTACTTGGCCCTCTGACCTCTCACTTCAGTGTTCCTTTCCGGCGCTCTTGTTTGCGGATCAGTGATACCATCACGCCTTGAATCTTTAGCTCGCGGGCGGGAACCAGGTCCGGGTAGTGGGGGTTTTCCGCTTTGAGGTACGGGCGGCCGTGCTCCACAACATAACGCTTCAATGAAGTTTCGCCGTCGATCAATGCCGCAACGATATCGCCGTTATGGACTTCTTTAGTGTCTTCCAAAATCACAATGTCACCATCGACGATGTGCGCGCCAATCATTGAATCGCCTCGAACACGCAAGGCAAATGTGCCGCGATTCTTTAAAACGTTCGCTGAGCGCATGTCCAGTGAGACGTGACCTTCAACCGTCTGCTCAGTCAACGCCGACATCCCCGCTGGGATTTGCCCGTAGATCGGAATATCGGTAATTCTGACCTTCATGGCCGGTGTAATCAGCGCCCGGGCCTTGCGCGCATGGCGATCGAGAAATCCTTTTCGCTCGAGTGCGGCAATGTATTGCATGACGGATGTCTGGCTGGCAAAGCCAAAATGATTTTGGATTTCGCGCGTGCTCGGCGTCATGCCTTTCTCGCGTTGCTCGCGTTGAATAAAATCTAGAACGCTTCTCTGCCTCTCGGTTAGCACGCTGGCATAATCGTTCAATCCGCGAGCGGGCGCAAGTTCACATGAACAGATGCTATCGATTGGGATAGCGTTCGCCCTGCGGGCGACTCTCCCTCAGTAAGGACGTGACCGTTATCGTTACCGAGATTACCTCGTTGTCATTCTGAGCGAAGCGAAGAATCTCTGATCATTCTTCAGTGGCGCCGAGACAGAAGCCAGGGATGTTTCGCTTCGCTCAACATGACATCTGAGCGTGACATGCTCCGATGCCGAGGTCCCTCGCTGCGCTCGGGATGACAGACAGAGAACTACAGCCGAACTAGATCGACCAAAAACTGGCACCAAAGATAAATCATGCCGCGCCAGGAATATTTTACGTCTCCTGTCGCAGTCTGCTTGAGGACACCCTTGTGAATGTTGTGTGCGATTTGGTCGCGCAGATCCTTCTCCATTTCGGCTTCAATTTGATCTTCGTCGAGCGCGTCGATTTCAGCGGGATCCACCCTGTTCCGCCTGAGAAACTCGCGGTGACTTTGATAAAGCTGCCAAAACGATCGATCCGGCCGCTGTCGATTGATGCGGAACAGAGGAGTGAGCTTCAAGCCATATGAAAGCGGATAATTCCATGTCGTCCAAGCCGTACCGTTTTTGGTGCGCGACGAAATGCGCAGATAATAGAACGAAAAATCATGCTGTTCGTTCAGGCAAATCGCGGCCTGGGCGCGATCCTCCTCTCTGTAAAACAACCGGAAGAATTGCCGGTAATCTTCCCAATCCCAGCCGGCATCGCCGACGTGCACGAAGCCTTCCTCTTCGATCTCGCGGGTGATCTCGCTGAGCGCTGGGAAAGTGTCCGAAGAGGGCGGACTTTTTGGCCGAAGCTGTTTTTCCTTCGGAAGCCGGAGCGCACGAATGCGCGTGAGAATTTCCAACCACGGGAGAAAAAGCCAACCCATTGCGGCGGCGAAACCCCAGATCCAGCTGCCGGTAACAAAATAAACCGCAAGAAACGTGGCAGCGAGAATTCCGAGGGCGCCCGCTTTCTGTGCATACGAATTTTGAAAACTGCGCAGGCCAACGCTGAACGCGACCACGCCGAGTGTAAGGAAGACGCCAAAAAGCATTACGGATTGATCTGGTGCTCGCTAAGAAATTTTTCGAGCTGGTCGGTATCGAAATTGGCCAGGACTTTGTCGCCCGCCACAAACGTGGGTACATAAGTTTGAGCGGAAAGCTGCTTCATATCCTCGTACGCTTGCCGATCTTCGCCCACATTAATTTCCTGAAAGCGGTAGCCTTTCTCGGTCAGATAATCCTTTGCGTCAATACACCACGAGCACCACTCGCGACTGTAGAGCTTCAATTCCATTGCGCAGCGGGAATAAACAGGAGCAAAACGCGCCGTCAACAGACTGCGATTTCTCTTAATACGCCTTGGCCCAAATGACGCGCCGCGCGCTCGGTTCACCGGTAAAAATGCATTGCCCCGGCTCAGAAGAATCGTCGAGCGGAATCACGCGAATCGTGACTTTAAGATCGTTCTTGATTTGTTCTTCAATTTCGCGTGAACCGTTCCAGTGCGCGAGGGCGAAACCGCCGTGGATTTCCGGTTTCGCGGCATTTTTTGGCGTAAAGAAATCGTAGAAGTCTTTTTTTGAATCGATCGTGCGCGTGTTTGCATCGCGGAACTTCTGCGCTCGCGCATACAACGACTCCTGAATCGACGTGAGAATCTCCGGCGCGCGCGCGACAAATTCTTCCATCGGCATCGACCCTTTCGTTTTGACCTCTTGATCACGCCGGCTGAGTTCGACCGAATTTTTTTCCAGATCGCGCGGCCCAATCTCGACGCGCAACGGCACGCCCTTTTTGATCCATTCCCAATTCTTCACGCCCCCACCGAGATCGCGCCGATCAACTAACACTTCGATGGGAAGATTGGCATAGCTGGTATCGCTCAAACGCGCTGCAACTTTGTCGCAGGCCTCCAGGACCGCCGTGCGAGTTTGCTCCTTCGGCGTGATTGG
This sequence comes from Candidatus Udaeobacter sp., assembly GCA_041487635.1. GTDB lineage: Bacteria > Verrucomicrobiota > Verrucomicrobiia > Chthoniobacterales > UBA10450 > Udaeobacter. Next base: position 15,936 of record JBGPNR010000006.1, read on the forward strand.
AACCACCACGATCTGCGTCGACGCTATTCGCGGCGGCAGGACGGCGCCGTCGTCATCGCTATGCATCATCACAACCGTGCCCACGAGTCGCGTACTCACGCCCCAGCTCGTGGTCCACCCGAATTCCTGCTTGCCGTCCCGGTTTTGAAATTGGATGCCGCTTGCGCGAGAAAAATTTTGTCCGAGAAAATGCGACGTCCCAGCCTGAATCGCTTTGCGGTCCTGCACCATCGCTTCGATCGTTAGCGTCTGCACCGCGCCAGGGAAACGTTCGCTCTCGGACTTTTCGCCGGTAAAAACAGGAACTGCCAGATGATCGCGGGCAAAGCGCGCGTAAATGTCGAGTATCAGTTTGGCTTCCGCGCGCGCTTCCGCCTCAGTTTCGTGGACCGTGTGGCCTTCCTGCCAGAGAAACTCCGTTGTGCGCAAAAATAGGCGCGGCCGCATTTCCCAGCGGACAACGTTTGCCCATTGATTAATTAGAATTGGCAGGTCGCGATATGATTGCACCCATCTGGCGTAGCTGGCGCCGATGATCGTCTCGGAGGTGGGCCTGATCACGAGAGGCTCCGTCAACGGGCTCGACGGCTTCATTTTCCCATCAGCATCCATCTCCAGGCGCGTGTGCGTGACGACCGCGCATTCCTTGGCGAAGCCCTCGACGTGTTCCGCTTCCTTCGCGAAATAACTCAGCGGAATGAAAAGCGGGAAGTAAGCATTGCGATGGCCGGTCGCGCGAAACATCCCATCAAGTTGGCGCTGCATATTTTCCCAAATCCCGTAACCCCAGGGACGAATCACCATGCACCCACGTACGTCCGACGGCTCGGCCAATTCCGCTGCGCGAATCACCTGCTGATACCATTCCGGAAAATCTTCGTCCCGGCGCGGTGTGATCGCAGTCTTAGGCATCGAGTTCGACATGGCGAGAGAATTAAGCGCGCAAAGGCAAGTTCGCCAGCGAGCATTTCCATGATGATGAGACCCAATTGACTCATGTGTCTCATCGGCTGTCGATGGGTTGACAGGTCCTTGCGTCGCCCGTAGTTTTCGTGCCTTTTTCTAAGATGAAAACGTTTTCTGCCAAAGCCAGCGAAGTCCCACGCAAGTGGTGGGTAATCGACGCCGCCGACCAGGTGCTGGGAAGAGTGGCGGTAAAGGCAGCGAATCTGTTACGTGGCAAAGAAAAGAGGGTTTTCACACCGCATGTGGATACGGGCGATTTTGTGATCGTCATCAATGCGGAAAAAGTGCGGCTTACCGGGAAGAAAGAAGAACAAAAGAGTTACATGAGTTTTTCAGGTTACGTGGGTGGTCACAAATCGGAGAATGCCCGCGCCCGCCGCGCGCGACATCCCGAATTGCTGGTCGAGCGCGCAGTCCGGGGAATGATTCCGCATAATCGCCTTGGTCGCCGTGTTTATCGAAAGCTAAAAGTCTACCGCGGCGATTCTCATCCACATACTGCGCAGCAGCCACAAGCTGTTAAACTCCGGAAATCATAATTCTATGCCACAGACTGAGGAATTCGTAGCCACAGGCCGCCGTAAGACATCGGTCGCGCGCATTCGCATGACGTCTGGTAGCGGGAAGATTGATATTAATGGACGCACCTTCGAAGATTATTTTCCAACCGCGCCGCTACAGAATGTGGTGCTCCAACCGCTTCAAACCGCCAAGGCCGTAAATGCTTATGACCTGTGGATTAATGCCAGCGGCGGCGGCGCGATGGGACAGGCGGGTGCGGCGCAGTTGGCTATTGCGCGGGCGCTTCTTCAAGTCGATGCGAATTTGCGAGGCCCGCTGAAGGCCGAAGGTCTGCTCCGCCGGGATCCGCGCATGAAAGAGCGAAAAAAATCCGGACAACCCGGCGCGCGGAAGCGTTTCCAGTTCTCGAAACGTTAACCAGCGACGCGTGAGAGCTGATGTGGTGTCTCACGCGACGGCAGAGGTAGGGACGGATCGCCGAGCCGTCCGTTCTAGCCAGCAGTCCGGCTCGCGCTGCGGTCGAGCCCTACCGCTACGGTTTCTTTGGCGGTGGCGGAGCCTGAGGGGCGGGCGGCGGCGCTGGTCCCGGAGGACGCACCAATAGCGGTGGGACTGTTGCGGTCTGTGCTGACCCCGGCGCGGGGGAGCCACTCGGTTTCAGAAAACGCAATTGCTGCATCGCCTCGCCTGCCCAGATGCTCGTTCGGTATTGCGTGAGGATGGTTTCGCAGATTCGGCGCGCGTCGTCATTTCGATTTTTCGCCTTCAAAATATACACCTGCGAGAGCAAAGCCATCGGTGCATTGAAACTATTCGGGTAGGTCGATGCGATTTGCTGATACATCGCCAACGCATCATCCGTTTTTCCCAAGGACTCCAGGTTTGCCGCCATTGCCATTCGCGCCGTGCTTACAAGCTCGTGCTGCGGGTACTTGGCAATGAAGGTTTGAAGCATTGTGTTCGCCTCCGCGAATTTCTTTTCATTCCGCTGAGCTTCGGCGAGCAAGAGGTAAGCGTCTGCGGCTGCGGCCGTATTCGGGTACTGCTCGATTACCTGCTGGTATTGTTGCGCATTCTTTGCGCTGGCTAATAAAGCCGATGCAGCGGCAGTGCGCCGATCGGAATAAAAGCGATAACCAGTATACGCGATAACCGCGAGCAGCACGATGAGGAGCGCCGCCGTGATTTCTTTTTTGAAACGTTCCCAAAAGACACGTGTTTCAAGCGCGACGTCACGAGAAGGAGGCGGAGCTGTCGGCATAAATTTCGTGGGCTGGGCTGGGCAAATCCTACGAGCGGTCGTCTTATGCCACGCGACGGTTTCTCGCGCAAGTATGGCAAAGCAGAATTGGCATCATCCGATGCGGCTGGACTAGGCGGCGCTGCGAGTCATCATGCGCGCGACAAGGTTTTCTGCGGCGATACAATCTTGTCTATGAATGCATTCTGGAACTTTTTTCAAACCCTGCTCGGTTTGAGCTTGCAACCGAAAGATTTGACGTTTGTTCAGATCTCCCTTCGCGGGATCACCGTCTTCCTGGCAACATTGATCATGGTTCGCCTTGGAAGTAAGCGTTCGATGGCGCACAGAACTCCGTTCGATGCCATTCTGCTGGTGATTCTCGCTTCAGTACTTTCACGCGCCATCAACGGTTCCGCGCCTTTCCTCGCCACAATCGGTGGAGGCGCGGTTTTAGTGGCGCTCCACTGCCTCTTTGCACTGCTGGCGTTTCACTCGCATTCGTTCGGAATCTTGGTCAAAGGGAAGCCCGACGTGATCGTCCGCGATGGTCAATGCGATTTCCCTACGATGCGGCGCAACCATGTCTCAACCCACGATCTGGAGGAAGACATGCGCCTCAACGCACACCTCGACGAGGTTGCACAAGTTCGACTCGCATGCCTTGAACGCAGCGGGGAGATCAGCTTTATCAAAAAAAAATGATTTGACCCTCATCGTTCATACACCTATAATTTGAACGACTCATGAGACGAACCAAAAAGCGCTGGATCAAACCGATGCTGAAAACCGTTCCGATCTTTTTTGAGTGCACGTGTTACGCGGGCGCGGTCTGATCGGACGGAAGTAATTGCTGCGGGACTCCGGTTGATTCGCATTCATATTCTCGGCAGTGCAGCCGGCG